>NZ_JBSVWQ010000067.1:0-28699 GCF_054071215.1 Pseudomonas sp. SDO5522_S412
ACAGTCAACACATACGGTGACTGAAACAACGCCTTCGCGAGCAAGCCCGCTCCCACATTTGAGTCGGTGTTATGCCCGAGGTCCGGGTCAGCCGGCAAGTGCCTGGCTATCCATCTTCTGGCGCAGGCTCAGCGGGCGCATGTCGGTCCACACTTCTTCGATGTAGGCCAGGCACTCTTTCTTCATCCCGCTCTTGCCCACGGTGCGCCAGCCTTCCGGCACGGCCTTGTAGTCGGGCCAGATGGAATATTGTTCTTCATGGTTGACCACTACCTGAAACAGGATGTCTTCGCGGTCGAATACTGAGGTCATTGCTGTTCTCCGTCGGTGTAAGGCTGGCTGCGCACCACGCACAGCTGATGTAAGAAGGAACGTGCCAGCCCGATAAAAAATTAGAGGCTGGTGACTGACGCCGCCAGGGCGCGACCAAAAATCTCGGCCACACGGTCGATTTCTGCGGCAGTAATCACCAGCGGCGGCAGGAAACGCACGACGCTGCCGTGTCGCCCGCCCAGTTCGAGAATCAACCCGCGCTTGAGGCATTCACGCTGCACCAGCGGCGCCAGTTGGCGATGCACCGGCGGGTGGCCCTGGGCATCAGGCGCACCGGCGGGGTCCACCAGTTCCACACCGAGCATCAGCCCACGGCCACGAATGTCTCCCAACTGCGGGAAGTCGCGCTGCAGGATGCGCAGGTGTTCGCCGAGGCGCTCGCCCATGGCGGCCGCGTGGGCGGGAATGTCATGGTCCTTGAGGTAACGCATCACCGCCGAGCCGGCCGCCATGGCCATCTGATTGCCACGGAAGGTCCCGGCATGGGCGCCCGGCAACCAGGTGTCGAGCCAGTCGCGATACACCACCACCGCCAGCGGCAGGCTGCCGCCGATGGCTTTGGACAGCACGACCACGTCCGGGACAATGCCGGCATGTTCGAAGGCAAACATCTTGCCGGTGCGACCAAAGCCGCTCTGGATTTCGTCAACGATCAGCGCCACGCCAGCCTGCTCGGTAATGCGCCGCAGGCCGCGCAGCCAGTCGAGATCAGCCGGGATCACGCCGCCCTCGCCTTGCACCACCTCGACGATCACCGCCGCCGGCAGCAATACACCGGCCTCGGGATCGTTGAGCAGGTTTTCCAGATAATGCAGGTTGACCTTGACCCCTTCCGCGCCGCCCAGCCCGAACGGGCAACGGTAGTCGTACGGGAATGGCAGGAATTGCACGCCATTGCCGAGCAACGCGCCCAGTGGCTTCTTCGGCCCCAGGCTGCCCATCAGGCTCAGGGCGCCCTGGCTCATGCCGTGATAACCGCCCTGGAATGACAACACCGTGCTCCGCCCGGTGGCGGTGCGCACCAGTTTCAGCGCGGCCTCCACCGCATCGGTGCCGGTGGGGCCGCAGAACTGGATCTTGGCTTCCTGCGCCAGCGCCGGCGGCAGCAGGCCGAACAGGTCCTGCACGAATTGGTCCTTGACCGGCGTGGTCAGGTCCAGGGTGTGCAACGGCAATTCATCGCTCAGCACCTGGCGAATGGCATCGATCACCACCGGGTGGTTGTGCCCCAGCGCCAGGGTGCCGGCACCGGCCAGGCAATCGATAAAGCTGCGGCCTTCGACGTCCTCGACATAGATCCCTCGGGCGCGCTTGAGCGCCAGGGGAATGCGCCGTGGGTAGCTGCGGGCATTGGATTCCTGCTGGCGCTGGCGGGCCAGCAGCGGGGTTTCATCGAACTGGTAAAGCGTTTCCGCAGGGACCGCCTGGGTCTCTTCGATACGGCTGGTAGCGACTGACATCTCTCGATCCCTCAATACGCTGATGATGGTGACCAAACTGCCCACCCGTTGGCGCCAGGCCCAAGGGCCGCGCACGGATTTCCTGTTCTGGAAACGCATCAGCGAAGGGAGGATTTACACCTGTGGTCGTTAAAAACAGCTTTAGCGGATTTACCCGGCCACCCCGGTGTATTTTTCATTCAACGCATACAGGATCGCGCAGGTCTGCGCATCCAGCCGCCCACTGTAGTCAGAGGGCCGAAAATGCATCTGGAACGCACGGACACGTTGCTGGAAACCCAGGCGATTTTTCGCCGGGGCATAACCGTAGCGCTGGAACGCCCGCTCCACCTCAACCTCTGGCGGCAGGCCGATGTCGAACCGACGTTGATAGGCCATCTTGGCCACCTCTTCATACCAGGCCCCCACGCCCGCCTCGAACAGGCAGCGCCATGGCAAGCGGGGGCCGGGGTCGCTCTTGCGCCAATAGGCAATGTCGGAATGCCCGAGGATGTCGGTAGGACCGATCGCCGGGTAACGCACCTGAATGTCACGAATCAAGGCGATCAACACGTCAATCTGCTCTGCGCCATACGCCGGGAAGGTCAACACACCGGCGTCATCCCGGGCCTGGTTGACGATTTCAATGCCGATGGAGCGGCTGTTGAGGTTATCGCGCCCGGCCCAGTGGCTGGTGCCGGCGTGCCAGGCGCGTTGCGCTTCGTCCACCAGGCGAAATACCCGCAACTCGTCATAGCCGGCGGCACGGTAGCTGGCGTCATGGGGGTCGGCCAACAGGTAGTGGGCACTGAAACCGTCGCGGGTCAGTGCACGCAATGACGAGGCAAAGGGCGCGGCGGTGTAATGCACAATCACCTGGCGCACGGCTTGGCCATTGCGCTCATTGAAGTCGTTTGCGGGATACGTGGAATCGATAACCAACATAGGGGCTGTCCTTTTCAACACAGGCCGAGTCATTCAGCCGGTTCAAACACAAAAAAATGACCGCCATCCTGAAGCGTTGCGCTTGAGGATGGCGGTAGCTATGTGTGCTGTGAAAAGAAGGTTTCAGCGCCGCAACGGCATGCCCAGGTCGACGCGCATGCCATCGGCCTGGCTGTCGAATTTCAGGGAGCACGAGCAGCGCTGCACGATGGCCTGGACGATCGCCAACCCCAGGCCGCAACCCGGGCTATTGCCGTTGCGCCAGAAGCGCTGGGTCAAGTGTTGCAAGTCTTCGCTGGAAATCGGCGCGCCATGGTCACGCACCCGGAACACCACATTGTCGCCAGCGCTGGACACACTCAGCTCCACCCGGGTATCGGCCGGGGTGTGGCGCAACGCGTTGTCCAGCAGGTTGCGAAGGGCCGCGACGGCCAGGCCCACCGGCATTTCCAAAGGTTTTTCGGACAAACCGTCTGCCAGGATCAGGTCAATACGCTGATTGTCGCCGCCGTTGGCATCCTGGATCGCCAGTTGCGCAACTTGCTCGGCACTCGATTGCAGGCCGTCATCAAACGACAGGCTGCCTTCGACCCGCGCCAGCAGCAGCAACTGCTCAAGGGTGCGGTGCAAGCGGTCGGCGCCCTCTTCAGCGTGGGCCAGGGACTGGTCACGGGCGGCGCCTTCGGTCATGCGCGCCACTTGCAGGTGGGTCTTGATCGCAGTCAACGGGCTGCGCAGTTCGTGGGCCGCGTCACCGGTCAAGCGGCGTTCGCGCTCGATGGTCTTGGCGATGCGTTGCAGCAACTGGTTCTGGGTGTCGAGCAGTGGCTTGAGTTCGCTGGGCAGCGGGCTGATCTGCAACGGTTCGAGGGAGTCGGCACTGCGGCGCATCAAGGCGTCACGCATGCGGTTGAGCGGCAACAGGCTCTGGCCGATCCCCAGCCACAACAGGCACAGGCAGCCCAACAATGCCACGCCCACCGGCACCGAGGCGGCCAGCAGGATCGACAGGTTCAACGCTTCACGCTCCACCTGCCGGTCGGCGGTGGTGATAAACAAATCGCCACGGGACAGGGTAAAGCTGCGCCAGCCCACGCCATCAATCATCTGGTCGCGAAAGCCGCTCTTGCGCGACTCCAGGCCCTGGTCCGGCGTGGTGTGGCTGCGGGCCAAAACCACGCCGCGCAAGGAACTGACCTGGCACGCCATACCGCCTGGCACGTTCAATTGTTCGGCGCTGAAGTGCGCGCCCTCCCCCGTGCTGGAAAGGCCGGGCATCTGCTCCATCAGGCCCGCCACCATGCGTGCCGACGCCACCAGGCGCTGGTCGAGGGAAAACATCATCTGGTTGCGCAGGTCGTTGAGCATCCACGCGGCGGCCAGGACCCAGATCAGCACGAAAGCTGCGCCGAGCTTGAAGGTCAGCCGCAGGCGCAGGCTCATCACGAAGCGTCCTCTCCACCGTCAGCCGGGCCCAGGCGATAGCCCAGGCCGCGCACGGTTTCGACGATGCCGTTGCCGAGTTTGCGCCGCAGGTGGTGGATGTGCACGTTGAGGGCGTTGCTTTCCAGTTCGTCGTTCAGGCCGTAGACGCTGTCCTTGAGCTGCTCGCTGGAGAGCACCCGACCACGGTTTTGCAACAGGGCCTGCAACAGCGCCTGCTCGCGGCGGGACAGGTCCACCGACTCACCGCCCAGCAACGTTTCGCGGCTGCTGGGGTTGTAGGTCAGGCGCCCGTGCTCGATCAGGTTGACGCTGCGCCCAGCCACCCGGCGCAACAGGGTGTGCAGGCGTGCGGCGAGTTCGCGCAGGTCGAAGGGTTTGAGCAGGTAGTCGTCGGCACCGGCCTGCAGGCCGTCGACGCGGTTGGTCACCGAATCCCGTGCGGTCAGGATCAGCACTGGAATCTCCAGGCCCTGGCTGCGCAGTTGCTGCAACAGCTTCAAGCCGTCTTCATCCGGCAGGCCGAGGTCGAGTACCATCACGTCGAATTCCGCCACCTTGAGCATCGCCCGGGCAGCCGCAGCCGTGCCGACGCGCTCGACCGTCAGGCCCTGGGCGCTGAGCCCGGCAACAATGCCGCTGGCGATCAGCTCGTCGTCTTCACAGACCAGTACGTGCATGGTGAACCCTTTGCAAAATGTGAGGGTGATTAAAAAGGCAGTGGATTAAGCGTGCATTATGCCGCCAACGCCAAGAATCCCGGATAATCCCTTCTTTCTAGGATAGCCCGGTTAATCATCGGTTAATCAACGCCACACATTGTGTGTCCCACTTGCTTCGAACTAAGGCTTGATCATGCGGCATCTGTTTATCTTTCTGCTGGTAGTGTTTGCTGGATTCGCCCAGGCCGCGCCTGGCAACAATCCATTCGAGACCAAACCCGACTTCCTCCCGGTGGGCAAAGCCTTCACCTTTACCTCCGAGCGTCTGGCCTCCGGCGAAACCCAGTTGTATTGGCAGATTGCCGACGGTTACTACCTGTACCAGCAGCGCATGAAATTCGATGGCCTGGCCGAAAAGCCGACGTTGCCCCAGGGCGAAGCCCACAGCGACGAGTTCTTTGGCGAGCAGCAAGTCTATCGCCAGGGCCTGGAAGTGAAGATTCCCGCTGGCGCCACCGGCCAGGTCAAGCTCGGCTGGCAAGGCTGCGCCGATGCCGGCCTGTGCTACCCGCCGCAATCGATCACCGTGGACCTGGGCGGCAACCCTGCCGTCGCCGCCACCGGCCAGGCCCAGGACCAAAGCCTGGCCAGCGGCCTGCAACAACGCAGCCTGGGCTGGAGCCTGCTGGTGTTCTTCGGCCTGGGCCTGCTGCTGGCCTTCGCCCCGTGTTCCCTGCCGATGTTGCCGATCCTCGCCGGCCTTGTGGTCGGCAGCGGCGCCAGCCCACGGCGCGGCTTTGCCCTGGCCGCCAGCTACGTGGTGTGCATGGCGCTGGTGTATGCCGCGCTCGGTGTATTGGCTGCGCTGCTCGGCGGCAACCTCGCCGCCCTGCTGCAAACCCCGTGGATCCTCGGCAGCTTCGCTGCGTTGTTTGTGATTCTCGCCCTGCCGATGTTCGGCTTCTTTGAACTGCAACTGCCGGCCTTCCTGCGCGATCGCCTGGACAACGTCAGCCGCAACCAAAGCGGCGGCAGCCTGGTAGGCGCCGGCGTGCTCGGCGCCCTGTCCGGCTTGCTGGTGGGCCCGTGCATGACTGCGCCCCTGGCCGGCGCGCTGCTGTACATCGCCCAAAGCGGCAACGCCTTGCACGGCGGCCTGATCCTGTTTGCCATGGGCATCGGCATCGGTGTGCCACTGTTGCTGCTGGTGACCGTGGGCAACCGCTTCCTGCCCAAGCCTGGCACCTGGATGAATATCCTCAAGGGCATCTTCGGCTTCCTGTTCCTCGCCACCGCCGTGCTGATGATTCGCCCGGTGGTCGGTGAAACCCTGTGGCTCGGCTTGTGGGGTGTGCTGGCGCTGGTCATGGCCTACTGCGGCTGGCGCCTGGCCCGCGATTTCGGGCGTACCGCCATGCTGTTCGGTGCCGGTTCGCTGGTGTTGGGCCTCTGGGGCAGCGTATTGGTGATCGGCGCGGCCGGCGGCAGCGACGACCTGTGGCAACCGCTGAAGGTCTACAGCGGCTCGCGGGCAGCCGGTGCTCCCACCGCCCACGAAGCCTTCATGACCATCAACGACCCGGCCGTGCTGCAAAGCCAGCTCGACAGTGCCAAGGCCCAGGGCCAATGGGTGCTGGTGGACTACTACGCCGACTGGTGCGTGTCGTGCAAGATCATGGAAAAACAGGTGTTCGGCAAACCCGAGGTACTGGACGCCCTCAAGGATGTGCGCCTGCTGCGCCTCGACGTCACCGCCGACAACGCCGCCAGCCGCGAGCTGCTGGGCCGCTACAAGGTTCCCGGCCCGCCGAGCTTCGTCTGGATCGGCCCCGACGGTGAAGAGCGCCGCGCCCAGCGCATCACCGGCGAAGTCGACGCTGCCGCCTTCCTGCAACGCTGGACCCAAGCCCGGGAAGCCCTCTGATGCTGACACTGACCATCGGCACCTTCGCCATCGCCCTGAATCACTTGCTGCTGATCACGGCGTTGATCCTCGCCACCCTGGTGGGCTGGCGGGTGGCCAAGCGCGGCGGCGAGAACCCCGAGTCGGTGCTGTTCACCCTGTTTCTGCTGGGCATGCTCGCCGCACGCGTCAGCTTCGTATTGATGTACTGGTCGTACTACCAGAATGACCCGCTGCAAATCGTCGACCTGCGCGACGGCGGTTTTCTCGCCTGGCCCGGCGTGATCGTGCTGATCATCGGCGCGCTGATCTACGGCTGGCGCCGCCCGCTGCTGCGCAAGCCACTGAGCGCCGGCGTGATCATCGGCCTGGCGTTCTGGGCCTTGACCAGCCTGTCCCTGACCCTCTACGAAAAAGGCACGCACCTGCCGGACATTGCCCTGCGCAACGCCAATGGCGAAACCGTGCAACTGGCCGACTACAAGGGCGGCCCGCTGGTGATCAACCTGTGGGCCACCTGGTGCCCGCCGTGCCGGCGCGAAATGCCGGTACTGGAAAGTGCCCAGCGCCAGCGCCCGGACGTGACCTTCCTGTTCGTCAACCAGGCCGAAAGCATGCAAAGCGTCGCCACCTACCTGGCGACCCAGGGCCTGAACCTGGACAACGTGCTGTTCGACGCCAGCGGCCGCCTCGGCCAGGCCGTCGGCTCCATGGCCTTGCCGACGACCCTGTTCTACCAACCGGACGGCCGCCTGATCAACAGCCACCTGGGCGAGTTGTCCCAGGCCAGCCTGGCCCGCGCCATGGAGCGCTTCGAGCCGACCCCCGCCAAACCGGCCTTGCCGGCCACCACAAGGAATTCGCCATGCTCCGCCTCCGCCACCTGCTGACACTCCTGCCCCTGACCCTGGCCGCCAGCCTGGTCCACGCCGAAGACTGGCCGGCGCCGATCAAGAACATCGAAGCCAAGGGGGCCAGGATCATCGGCAAGTTCGATGCGCCCAGCGGCCTCACGGGTTATGCGGCGCAATACCAGAACCGTGGCATGGCGCTGTACCTGACTGCCGATGGCAAAAGCGTGATTGCCGGCAACCTGTACGACGCCGATGGCAATGACCTGAGCACCGCGCCGCTGGAGAAACTGGTGTATGCGCCGATGGCCAAGGAAGTCTGGGCCAAGATGGAACACAGCAACTGGATCCAGGACGGCAACAAGGACGCGCCGCGCATCGTGTACCTGTTCAGCGACCCGAACTGCCCGTACTGCAATATGTTCTGGGAGCAGGCGCGGCCTTGGGTGAAGTCGGGCAAGGTACAGTTGCGGCACATCATGGTGGGGATTATCCGTGAAGACAGCCCGGGCAAGTCGGCCGCGCTGTTTGCCGCCAAGGACCCGCAACAGGCCTTGGAAGCCCATGAGTCGGCCGGTAAAGGCAGCAAGTTGCAGGCGCTGGAGAAGATCCCGGCGGATATCCAGGCCAAGCTTGATTCGAATATGAAGCTGATGGACGAACTGGAGTTGTCGGCCACGCCGGCAATTTTCTATCTGGATGACAAGGGTGGATTGCAGCAACAGCAAGGAGCGCCGTCGCCGGATAAGCTGGTGAAGATTCTCGGTCCGAAATAAGCAGACTGTTGGAAAAGGCCTCCCAAAAGCCGGAGGCCTGTATCCTTCAAGCGACCAATTCCAAGCAGATCAAACCTCCTCCACCACCAGTAACGTCACATCGAAGTCATTGCCGGGGTTCCCCATCTGACGATTATCAACGCTGAGCCTTGTCGTTGAAGTGGCAGTAAAGGTTCCTTGGAGCAACTGCCAAGACAACCCAGGAGAGGTGATCGAAGTAATATCGGCCCCGTTTGCCACCAACACCATAGAAGGCTTTGGAGGTGAGCCGCTATTGTCACGTATCCAAGCACTGAACCTGTAAATACGGCCTGACTGCAGTTGAGTGTAGAGTTTGAAAAGCTTTTCGCGCTGTGTAACGGGGTTACTGGTGTACGTATTCCCCCAATCAAACAAGTAATACCCCGACGCAGCTCCCGGCACTGCCCCGGTTTTAAGTACCAGGTCACCCTGAGATGCTGCTCCCGCCCCTCTTTGCCAGTTATTCCAGCCTTTCTGGTTCGGGTTAAAGTCAGTTACATCTTTCATAGGCTTGGTAAAAACCAAACTCAGTACTGGGAAGACGATCTCCTGACCCGGGCTGGGACTGCCATCCGGCGTGCAGCCGAATGTCACGACCAACGGTGTAAGGTTACGCAACTGCTCCAACTCGGAGCGCAGGAGAACCCGTCTCAGGCCGTTCTCAACATCCCCCTCGGTAATCAGTTCGGCCATCATCACCCTGATGACATAGGCGCTCCCATCTTCCCTTGTGCCGTCTACTTGTAGCCAACCTCTCTGCCCCGCCAGGATAAACCACCATTTTTCCACAGTAATATGGGCATCTCCCGCGAATGTCCGCAGGTCCAGAATACCGCTTTGGGTCGCAGGTGGCGTGGCCTCGGGCACTACCGGCACCGGCAGCCGCACCGGTACACTGATGCGCAAATTGAGCGTTTTGGAGGGTGCCCGCTTGCAGGCACTGGTGACGGTGTAGTTAATCTGGATCGTTTTACCGGCGCCTTGAATCACCGCTTCACGGGGGATTGGGAAATCCACATAACCCGGGTCGCCGTTGCCGGGCTCCGGCGCCAACGGCAAGCGGGTACCGTCCGACCGAATCCAGTCCAGGCTGATCATTTGCCCCGAGCTGATGTGTGCATACTCCACACGCACCGTCACACCGTCCCGACCGTTCCAAATCGTCAGGTCCTGGCCGACTGCCTCCAGCACCCTTGGTGCGTCGAGCACCAGCGCTTCCTGTTCAAGCTCCAAGTGCAACACCGGGAACCGTTCAGCGCTGGCCAGATCAACCTGGCCATTGAAGTTCACCGCAAAGTGCACGCTCAACCCACTGCAATCCGCCAGTTTTTGCAGCTCATGCCGCGACAGCACCGCACTGACGCCGTCGTGCAACCACTCCTCGGCCAGCGGCTCCCCCTCCAGCACATCAAAATGGTAAGGCGTGCCATCGTCCAATTCACCGGTGGCCCATAACCAGCAAGGCTGGCCCAAGGCACGATAAGGGAAAGGAATCACCAGGGCTTGTGCGTCACCGTGGAAGGTATTGAGGTCCAGTACATGGCCTGTGGCCTGGAGAACCTGCGGTGCAGGCAACTCGCTGACATTGAGAATTTGCACATGGCGTTCAGGCGATGGCCACGTCTGACCTTCCCGCTGGACCGTGTAATGGACCGTGACCTGTTCATTGAAATTGGCGCTGATAGCCGAGGGTGGCACGTGAAATTCCACAAACGCCTCATCGCCAGCATTTTTACATTCCAGCTGCGGGCTACCCGCCCCGGGCGTGCCCTCCCAATAGGCACACACCCAGTCGCATGGGCACATCTGCTCATAACTGACCCTGATGGTAGCCCCCTCCTGGGCATTGACCGGATTGAGTGCATAGTGTTCAGGCGAAATCAGCGTCGCTTCAACCAGCGTAGGTGCCACGAGATTCAAATGGGGTTCAGTGAGCACCGTCAATGTGGTACTCGGAAAAAGTCTGGATGCATCATCCTCCGGACCGTTAAAGGCCACGATAAATACCAGGGTCAGTTGACTGCCCTGTTTAAGCCCCCGCAGTTTGTCCAAGGGTAAAGCTCTGCGCCATCCCTCATGCACCTCGGCTTCTGTCACCTGCTCGTGATTGACCAGGCGAAGCGTAAAGGCGCTCCCGTCCGCCAGGGTGCCATGGAGGTCCAGCCAAACGAACTGAATCGGATCAATAAACACCCAAGGCGTCACATACACCTGCGGGTCTTGCCCACACAATACTGTAAGGTCCAACACCCCATCGACCGCCTGAGGCACGTCAGGATGGGGAAGATCGTTGAACGGCAATGTCACATAAATATCGCTCTCACTGCTGGAAAACTCCTCGCCATTATGGGTAACCACACAACGAAACAGCGCAAAGCGATTGATACGCAGCCCGACGTAATAGGGCGGGATATGAAAATCCACACACCCCTCTGTCACACCATGCAGGGGCTCAGGCGCATATTCTTCCCCTGGCAAGCTCTTCCAGAACACCCGAATGAGGTCATCCTCACTCATTCCTTCATAACAAACTCGAAGCGTTGCGCCGTCGATCGCATCAAGCGGATCCAGCCTTCGTCCCACAGCTTGAACCAATGTAACCTCAGGAACGATGGCGGTTGCAGATTTGGCAGGCATACCTAAACTCCTTTTCCATGAGAAGAGCGCCTCATGACGGACTGAAACCAGTCCGACTGGCGAGCCCTTATCAAATGCTGAAAAAGAAACCGAATCTACTGTCAGAATTCACAGTTCCAACCTCAAAAACCACGCCGCACGACGAGTGGCACGTCGTGGCACGAGTGATTTTCTATCTGGATGACAAGGGCGAACAGCAAGGAGCGCCGTCGCCGGATAAGCTGGTGAAGATTCTCGGTCCGAAATAATCAGCCCTAGCCTGTAAAGACAATGCCCGCATCGAAGCGGGCATTGTCTTTTCAGCGCGGATTAAATCCCCTCGACCAGGAAATCATCCATGTACCAATCGTTGCCGCTCGTAGCGCCTTCATGGCTATAGATTTCCAGCAGCACGGGAGCGATGGTTGGCGTAAAGGTGAAGCTCAGTGTGTGCCAGTTCAGATCAACCAACTCCTCCACCGGTGTTTGTTGAATGGAGTCTTTGCGCAACGATAACTTGGGCGTCGCGAACGCAACGCTGTACCGTCGAACCCGTACGGAAAACCGATAAGTAAAACCGCTCTCCAAATCCAAGAAGCGCCGCTGCAGGATCGGGCCGAAACTGTTATTGGTGTATGTGAAATTCCTGACTGCGTAATCGGGCTTGCCGTCAGGTCCCGTCCCCATATATTCAATGCTGATATCCCTGGCATCGGGTGCGCCTGACCCTACGGTCCATAAACCCAAGGTCTGATCGTTGAAATCCGTCAGGTCTCTGTACTGCTTGCGCAACAGCAACATCAGCACAGGGAACACAATTGCTTCGCTCACATGGGAGCTGCCGTCCGCCGTAACCTTGAACACGATGTTCAATACGGACCTGTGGCGAAACTTTTCCAGTTCCTCACGAGGCAGAACGTGCGACAACCCATGGTTTGCCTGCTCTTGCGTGATCGGCTCATTGACCAGCAGCTTGAGGGTATGGGACGACCCGTCGAGCAAGGTTCCCGTACATTCCAGCCAGCCCTTTTGCCCCGCCAGGATGAACCACCAGGCTTGCAGCGTAATCTCGGCATCCCCGGTAAAGGTGCGCAAGTCCAGTGTCCCCTGGCCACCGGGCAATTGAGTGGCCTGCGGCACCTCTGGCGCAGGCAAGCGCTGCGGGACACTGATCTGTAGCTCCAGGTCAGCTGACGTGACGTGCTTGCATGCGCTCGCGACGCTGTAACTGACGGGCACTGTTTTGCCGCTTCCAGCGATTACAGCCTCGCGGGGAATGGTGAAGTCAACGTACTTCGGATCAGTGTTACCCGGCTTGGGTGGCAACGGCAGGCAACTACCGTCCGATTGTGTCCAACACACGCTGATCTCGTCATGAGCACTGATGTGGTCATATTCCACCCGTGCCGTCACGCCATCACGGCCATTCCATACCGTCAACTGCGAGCCCACGGCCTCCCGAATGGTCAAGGGTTTCAGGACCAGGTCTTCCTGATGAATATCCAGGTGCAGCACAGGAAACGGCTCGGCGCTGGCCCTGTCGGACCGGCCATCGAAGTTCACCGCAAAATGCACGTCAAAGCGGCTGCAATCGGCCAGCTTTTGCAGATCGCGGCGGGACAGCAGCGTACTGACGCCCTCCTGCAGCCATTGCTCGGAGAGCGGCTCGCCATCCAGCACATCGAAGCGATAAGGCGCGCCATCTTCCCGCTCACCGGTTACCCACATCCAGCAGGGCTGCCCCAAGGCGCCGTAGGCATAGGCCGCCACCGTCAGTTGCGCGTCCCCCTGGAACGTATTGAGGTCCAGCGTACTGCCCGTGGCCTGTTCCACCTGCGGCTTGGGCAGGCCGGAGATATTCAGGATTTTTACCGGTCGCGGCAGCGCCGACCAGGTTTGCCCTTCCCGTCGGACGGTGTAGCGGACCGACACCTGCTTATTGAAATTGGCGCTGATGGCTGACGCCGGCACATTAAAATCAACAACGTCCCGATTGTCGGCCTGCTTGCACTCGATTACCGGAGTGCCTGCCCCGGCAGTCCCTTCCCAGAAGGCGCAAACCCAGTCGCAAGGGCACATATGCTCATAGCTGACCCGGATGGTCGCACCGTCCTGGGTATTGACCGGATTCAATACGAGATTTTCAGGTGTGATTTGCGTGGCTTCCACCACCGTGGGCGCTACGAGATCCAAATGAGGCTCGATGAGCAACGTCAACACCAAACCAGAAATCAGCCGATACACCGGCCTGGAATCCGCACGCGGCAAAAACTCAACGTAGAACGCAATATAAAGCTCACTGTCATGCTTGAGCGTGGCCAGCTCGGCACGGGACAACTTTCGGGTCCAGCCGTGGCGCACGTCCTCCTCTGTTACCGGTGCATCTTCATAAGGGTAGAGACTGGCCTTGGACCCATCAGGGTAAATCCCCCCGATATAGACCTGAGCCACTTGAACCGGGTCGATGAACGGCCAGGCGTCGACATGCAGAACCGGGTCTTCACCGCACAACAAGGACAGGTCCAGAACACCGCCTGAGGCTTGAAAGATCTGCAGTTGCGGCAAATTGGACGGCAGCTTGATGAACACGTCGGCAACGGGGGAAGGATGTTCCTCGCCATCGCGGGTAACGACATAGGAAAACAGCGCGAAGTTATCAATGCGCAGCCCTACGTAATACGGGGGTACGTGGAACTCGACCGAGCCCGCTTCGACGCCATCCAGGGAGGCAATCGGCGCGTATTCCCCCGGTGTCGACTGCCAGCGCAACGCAATACTGTCGGTGCTGAGCATCCCTTCGTAGAACACCCGGACAGTAGCCCCCTCCAGCAACTGGAGCGGGTCAACCCGGGGCTCTCCCTCGGCTTCGACCAACTGTGGCTTGGGCAGGTCAAGGGTCAACGGTGATGACTTGGGCATAATAGAACTCCATTTCAACGAGTGATGGTGTTGCCCATCACACGCCGAAATGCCCCCCTTGCCTACTGTCAGAATTCACAGTTCGAACCTTAAAAACCGCGCCACCCGACGAGTGGCGCGTTGCGATCCGAGTTAAAAACCCTCCAGCTCCGCCATCAAATCACTCAACCGATCCACCTTCTCGGCGCTGATCTCATTCGCCGCCAGCCCGTCGATATACCCCGCCAACGCCTCCACCGTGCTGCACTCGAACATCGCCCGCAACGGCACATCCCGCTGCAGCGTCTTCTGCACCCGTGAAGCTATCTGCGTGGCCAGCAACGAATGCCCGCCCAGTTCGAAGAAGTTGTCCTGCACGCCGACGCGCTCGACCTTGAGCACCTCGGCCCAGATCCCGGCCAGCGTCTGCTCCAGCTCATTGCGCGGCGCCAGATATTCCTGGCTGTGCAACTGGCCGATCTCCAGTGCCGGCAAGGCCTTGCGGTCCAGCTTGCCGTTGGCGTTCAGCGGCAACCGGTCGAGCCACAACCAATGCAACGGCACCATGTATTCCGGCAGCTCGGCCCGCAGGCGTTGCTTGATGCGATCGAGGCGCTCACCCGGGTTGAGCTGCGCATCCGCCGCCACCAGGTAGCCCACCAGATGCTTGCCGTTGACGCCCTCCTGCACGCCCACCGCCGCATCCCGCACTTCAGGCTGCTCATGCAGGCGCGCTTCGATTTCACCCAGCTCGATCCGGTAACCGCGAATCTTCACCTGATGGTCGATGCGCCCGACGTACTCCAACACACCGTCGCTGCGACGGCGGGCCAAATCCCCTGTTCGATACAACCGGTCCGCACCCAATGGATTCGGCACAAACGCTTGCGCCGTGCGCAGCGGATCGCTGACATAACCACGACCCACGCCGGTCCCGGCCACGCACAACTCGCCGACGGCGCCTTGAGGCACCAGTTCCAGCGCACCGTCCAGCAGGTACAACCGGTTATTGTCGGTCGGCGTACCAATCGGCAGATAAGTGCCACGGGTCGACGCCAGGTCGACGCGGAAGAACGCCACGTCGTCCGAACATTCCGCCGGGCCATACGCGTTGACCAGGCCAATCTGCGGATAACGCAGCAACCACTGGTGCGCCAGTTCCGGCGGCATCGCTTCACCCGTCGGCAGCATCCAGCGCAAGCCATCCAGGCTCATGCGCTCCTGGGCGAGCATGCCCTGGATCAGTGACGGCACGCTTTCCAGCACGGTAATGCCCTGGGCCTGGACGTGAGCGAGCAAGCCTTGCGGATCATGGGCAATGGTATTCGGCACAATGTCCACCCGCGCCCCGAACAGCGGCGCCGCGAGGAACTGCCACACCGAGATATCGAAACTTTGCGAGGCGGTCTGGGCGATCACATCGTGCTCAGTCAGTTGCAGATACGGCACCTTGCTCAACTGGTTATTGAGCATGCCGCGCTGTTCGACCATCACGCCCTTGGGCAGGCCAGTGGAGCCCGAGGTGTAGATCACGTAGGCCAGGTTATCCGGCGCACTGTAGATGCCCGGGTTCTGCTCTGAACCCACCAGCTCCTCCCACACCAGCAGCCTCGGTCGCGAGCCACAGGCAAACTCTTCCAGCAACAGATCCGCCTGTTCCCGACAAGCCTCGGTGCACACCAGCAACGGCGTACGACTGAGGTCGATGATCCGGCTCAAGCGCTGGGTCGGCAGCCCCGGATCCAGCGGCAAGTAACCCGCGCCGGCCTTGAAGCTGCCGATGATCATGCCCAGCAAATCCAGATTACGTTCAGCCAGCAACGCCACCGGTTGGTCCAGCCCGACACCCGCGGCAATCAGCGCATGACCCAGGCGGTTACTGCGCCGGTTCAGCTCAGAGTAGGTCCATTGCTGATCCAGGCAACTGGCGGCAATCCGCTGTGGATGCTGTGCCACCTGGGCTTCGAACAGCTCGATGTAACTGCGCTCCAGCGGATATTCATGCTCGCTCTGGTTGCAGCCGTCCACCAGGAACTCACGCTCCTGCTCGCCAATCAGCGGCAAGTCGGCCATGTCGCCATGGAAGCCCTGCACCAGCGCCAGCAGCAGCCGCTTGAATTCAGCGAGCATGCCTTGCACGGTGGTTTCATCGAAATAACGCTGGTCGTAGGACAGGTGCAAGCCCAGGTCATCGCCCGGGTAGCACACGGCCGTCAGCGGGAAGTTGGTGTGGGTGCGACCGGAATCCGAGGTGGCATTCAGGCTTTGCGCACGGTCCAGTACCGAGACTTCCACCGGGGCGTTCTCGAACACGAACAGGCTGTCGAACAGCGGCTGGCCTTTCGGCAGTTCGCTGTGCTCCTGGATGGTCACCAGCGGCAGGTACTCGTACTCGCGCAGTTGCATATTGCTGTCGAGCAGGCCGCTCAACCATTGGCGCACGCTGCACTGCTGATCGTCCTCCGGCAGCTTGACCCGCAAGGCGATACTGTTGATAAACAGCCCGACAGTGCGCTGCATCTCGGGCATTTCTACCGGGCGCCCTGCCACGGTGACGCCGAACAGCACGTCGCGATCGCCACTCAAGCGCCGCAGCACCAGGGCCCATGCCGCCTGGGCGAAGGTGTTCACCGTCAATTGATGAGCCTGGGCCAGCTCGCGCAATTGCGCGCCGTCGCGCACATCCAGGCGGGTGTAGCAGTCGCCTACCACCATGCCGCCGCTGTGGCCGGCATGCTCGCGCAGGAACGGCCGGTCGCTCGGAATCGGTGTGGTGCGTTCGAACCCTTGCAGGTTCTGCTGCCACCACTGGCGCGCCTCGGCGAGGTTCTGGCGTTGCAGCCAGGCGATGTAATCGCGGTAACGCGGTGGCGTCGCCAGTTGCGCTTCGCGACCTTCGCCGAGGGCCATGTAGATGTCGAAGAAATCGTTCATCAGCAGCGAGCGGCACCACGCATCGATCAGGATGTGGTGGTTGCTCATCATGAACCAGTAGCGGGCTTCGCCTACGCGGATCAGCCGCAGGTGGAAGGGCGCCTGGTTAAGCAGATCGAAACCGGCTTCACGCTCGCTTTTCAGCAACGCTTGCAGGCGCGGTTCCTGCTCGCTTTCCGGCTCCTGGCTCCAGTCGAGGTACTCGATCGGCGTGCTGCCGGGCTTGTGGATAACCTGCAACATGTCTTCGCCGACGTTCCAGCAGAACGAGGCGCGCAAGGCTTCATGACGGGCGATCACCGCCTGCCAGGCCTGGGCGAAACGCTCGGGGTCCAGGGCGCTGTTGATGCGGTAGCGGTCCTGCATGTAGTAGAGGCCG
Source organism: Pseudomonas sp. SDO5522_S412 (assembly GCF_054071215.1). NCBI lineage: Bacteria > Pseudomonadati > Pseudomonadota > Gammaproteobacteria > Pseudomonadales > Pseudomonadaceae > Pseudomonas > Pseudomonas sp. SDO5522_S412. The sequence goes on from NZ_JBSVWQ010000067.1 coordinate 17,201, forward strand.
GTGCCCGGTTCCAGCAGGGTGTGCAGCAGCAAGCCTTCCTGCATCGGGGTCAGCGGGTACACGTCTTCGATGGCATTGGCCGGCACCGGCAGCGCATCGAGTTGCCCCTGGGTCAGGTGCGCCAGCGGGAAGTCCGACGGCGTAAGGCCGCCCGCGTCTGCCTTGAGGCAATGTTCGATCAGGCTTTGCAGTTCCGCCAGGTAAGCGTCCGCCAGTTCAGCGATGGTCTGGCTGTGGTGACGCTCGCGGCTGAAGGTCCAGCGCAGCACCAGCTCACCGCCGTACACCTGGCTGTCGACACTCAGCGCGTTGGGCAACGGCGCGTCCGGGTCGTGGGCGATCCCGGCGGACTCGTCCAGCGGGTGGAACAGTGCGTCGGCGCCAAAGCTCTGGTCGAACTGGCCGAGGTAGTTGAAGGTGATACTGGCGGTCGGCAACGCGGCCATGGTCTGGCGGCACAGGTCGTCGGCCAGGTAGCGCAGCACGCCATAACCCAACCCTTTGTGGGGCACGCCGCGCAGTTGCTCCTTGATCGCCTTGATCGAGGCGCCCTGCCCGGCGGCCTCTTCGATATGCAGCGGGGTCAGGCGCAGCGGGTAGGCGCTGGTGAACCAGCCGACGCTGCGGGTCAGGTCGATCTCGTCGAACAGGGTCTCGCGGCCGTGGCCTTCCAGCTGGATCAATGCGGATTCATGGCCACTCCAACGGCACAGCACACGGGCCAGGGCGGTCAGCAGCAAATCGTTGACCTGGGTGCGGTAGGCACTTGGCGCCTGCTGCAACAACTGGCGGGTGCGCTCGGCATCCAGGCGCACGCTGACGGTATCGGCGTCGCGATTGCGCAGCGAACCCTGTGGGCGATCCACCGGCAACTCAACGGCAGGGCCGGCCAACTGTTGCTGCCACACGTGCAGCTCCTCACGCAGGGATTCGCTGCCGGCATACGCCTGCAACCGCGCCGCCCAGTCGCGCAAGGCGCTGGTCTTGGCCGGCAGGTTGACCGGCTGGCCGTCGCTCAACTGGCGATACACGGTCTGCAAATCTTCCAGCAATACCCGCCAGGAAACGCCGTCCACCACCAGGTGATGGATCGCGATCAGCAGCCGGCGCTGGCCTTGCGGGCCGTCCACCAGTAACGCGCGCAACAACGGGCCATGGGCGAGGTTGAGGCTGCGCTGGGTGTCGGTGAACAGCGCGCCGCACTGCTCCATGTCCGCCACCTGGGCTTGCAACAGCAGGCCGCCTTCCGGCACCGCCAAGTGTTCGGCGTGCCATTGGGCGTCGCGCTGGGTGAAGCTCAGGCGCAGGGCGTCGTGATGTTCCAGCACCGCCAGCAACGCTTGCTCCAGGCGATGAGGTTCCAGGGCCTGAACCGGCTCCAGCAGCAATGCCTGGTTCCAGTGTTGGCGCTCCGGGATGTCGGTGTCGAAGAACCAGTGCTGGATCGGCGTCAGCCCGGACGCGCCGGTCAACACGCCTTGTTCGGCGCTGACCTGCTCGCTGCGGGTCGCCACGGCGGCCAGGGTTTGCACGGTCTGGTGCTGGAACAAATCACGCGGACTGAAATGAATCCCCGCCTGCCGGGCCCGGCTGACCACCTGGATCGACAGGATCGAGTCGCCGCCCAACTCGAAGAAGTTGTCGTCAAGGCCTACCTGTTGCACGTTCAGTACCGCGCACCAGATGGCCGCCAGGGTTTGCTCCAGCTCGTTGCGCGGCGCCACGTACTGTTGACGATTCGCCTCGGGGTCCGGCTGCGGCAAGGCGCGGCGGTCGAGTTTGCCGTTGGCGGTCAGCGGCATGCTGTCGAGAACGATCAGGTGCGCGGGCACCATGTAGTCCGGCAGCTGCGCTTTCAGATGCGCCTTTAGGGATTCACGCAGCGCGCCCTGCTCCTGGTCGCTGACCAGATAGGCCACCAACTGCTTGCCGCTCGGAGAGTCCAGCGCCAACACCACCGCTTCACGCACCGCCTCGTGTTCCAGCAGGCGGGTTTCAATTTCCCCCAGCTCGATGCGGAAACCACGAATCTTCACTTGATGGTCGATACGACCGAGGTATTCCACCAGGCCATCGGCACGCTGGCGCACCAGGTCACCGGTGCGATACAGGCGACCGCCGTTCGTGGCAAACGGGTCCGCGACAAAGCGCTCCGCGGTCATGCCCGGACGCTGGTGATACCCCTGGGCCAGGCCTGCACCGCCGACGTACAACTCGCCGGTCGCGCCTTGCGGCACCAGCGCCAGATCCGCATCCAGAATGTAGGCCACACGCGCGCCGATGATGCTGCCGATCGGCACGCTGCCGGCGCCCTCTTCCAGGGCTTCCGGGGCCAGGCTGGCCAACGGCATCACCACGGTTTCAGTCGGACCATAGGCGTTGAAAAACAGCGCCGGCTTGAATGCCGCGCGAATGCGCTGCAAGTGTTCGCCGGTCAGGGCCTCACCGCCGGTGATGCACATGCGCACCGCCAGGGTCTGGTCTTGCGTGGCCAGCCATTGCGCCAACTGGCTGCCATAGCTTGGGGTGAAGCCCAGGATATTGATGCGGTGCCGACGAATCAGCCCGCAGATTTCTTCCGCGTCCCACTGGCCCTGGGCCCGCAACACAACCTGGGCGCCACTGAGCAACGGCACCAGCAGACGCTCGGTGGCAGCGTCAAAGTTGATGGAATAGAAGTGCAGCTCGCAGTCATCCGGGCGCATGCCGAAGCGCTCGATCACCGCCTGGCAATGCATGGCGATTTCGCCGTGGGACACCACCACGCCCTTGGGCTTGCCGGTGGAACCGGAGGTGTAGATCAAGTAGGCCTGATGTTGCGGCAGGCTGATGAAAGGCAACTCGCTTGCCGGGTAGTCCGCCAGGGTCAGCAGGTCATCTTCCAGGCACCAGCGGCCGACACTCTCAGGCAGTTCGCCCAATGCGTCGAACATCGCGGCATCGCTGAGCAACAGGCCGATGCCACTGTCTTCGATCATGTAGTGCAGGCGGTCCAGCGGGTATTCCGGGTCCAGCGGCACATAGGCGCCGCCGGCCTTGAGGATTGCCAGCAGGCCGACGACCATTTCCAGCGAACGCGGCAACGCCAGGCCGACCCGCACCTGCGGGCCCACGCCGCGCTCGCGGAGCATCCAGGCCAGGCGATTGGCACGGCTGTCGAGTTCGCTGTAGCTCAGGGTCTGCCCGGCAAAGGTCAACGCCGGTGCATCGGCACGGGCCAGGGCCTGCTCGCTGAACAGGTGATGGATGCACTGGTCGAGGCGATGCTCGCCGGCTTCAATGCCGAGGCTGTCTTGCAGGGCGCGCTGTTCGCCAGCCTCCAGCAACGGCAACTCACTCAGGCGCTGTTGCGGATCGGCAAGCAAGGCTTCCAGCAGGTTTTGCCAATGCGCCGCCATGCGCGCAATGCGCGGCTCGTCGAACAGGTCGGTGCTGTAGGTCAGGCAGCAACCCAGGCGATGATCGAGGTCAGTGACTTCCAGGTTGAGGTCGAACTTGGTGGCGCGGGCGTCGTTGGCCAGGTATTCGACGGTCATCCCGGCCAGGGTGCGGCTCTGCTGGAATTCCCAGCGCTGCACGTTGCACATCACCTGGAACAGCGGGTTGTACGCCGCGCTGCGGGTTGGTTGCAGGGCTTCCACCAAGTGGTCGAACGGCAGGTCCTGATGGGACTGGCCTTCGATCACGGTGTGGCGAACCTGGTCAAACAGTTCGCCGACACTCATCTGCCCGTTGAGCTGGCAACGCAGCACCTGGGTGTTGAGAAATGCGCCAATCAGCCCTTCGCTTTCCGGGCGAATCCGGTTGGCCACCGGCGCACCGATGCGCAGGTCAGTCTGGCCGCTGTAGCGGTAGAGCAATACCGCAAGGGTGGCGGTCATGGTCATGAACAGGGTCAGGCCGCGTTCGGCGTTGAAGGCACGCACGCGGGCGGCGAGGTCATCGCTCAAATCAAAACGGTACAGCTCGCCCTGGTGACTTTGCACCGGCGGACGCGGCCGGTCGCCCGGCAGTTCCAGCAGCGGGTGTTCGGTGCCCAGTTGCGCGGTCCAGTAATCCAGTTGGCGCTGGCGTTCGCCGGACTCCAGCCACTGGCGCTGCCACACGCTGTAGTCGAGGTACTGCACCGGCAGTGGCGCCAGTGGCGATTCGCGATCGTCGATGAACGCTTCGTACAGCGCGCTGAGTTCACGGGCAAAGATGTCCATGGCCCAGCCTTCGGTGACGATATGGTGCAGGGTCAGCACCAGGTAATGTTCCTGCTCGCCGGCCTTGACCAGGCAGGCGCGCAGCAGTGGACCGGTCTCCAGATTGAACGGCGTGTGGGCTTCATGATCGGCCAGTTGCTGCACACGCCGTTGCCGCTCGGCCTCACTGAACGCCGAGAAATCCTGCCAATCCATGCGCACGCCGGTTTGCGCCGCAACCTTCTGCTGCGCCACGCCATTGATGCTCGGGAAAGTCGTGCGCAGGGTTTCATGACGCATGATCAAGGCCTGCAACGCCGCCTCGAAACGGCCCACGTCCAGCACCCCGCGAAAGCGCGCCATGCCGCCGACGTTATACGCCGGGCTGTCGGGCTCCATCTGCCAGAGGAACCACATGCGCTGCTGGGAATAGGACAGTGGCACCGGTTGGCTGCGGTCGACCTTGCCGATGGCCAGCTGTTGGTTACGTTGCCCGGCGGACTGGATCAGCCGGACCTGCTCGGCGAAAGCCCCCAGCTCGCTGGCGTCGAACAGCGTGCGCAACGGCAGTTCGACGTCACAGGCCTGGCGGGTGCGGGAGATGATTTGCGTGGCCAGCAACGAATGGCCGCCAAGGGCGAAGAAGTCGTCCCGCAGGCCGATGCGTGGCAGCGCCAGGACTTCACGCCAGATCGCGGCGATTTGCTGTTCCAGCGCTGTTTCAGGTTCGACGTGCTCACGTACCTGCCACACCGGTTCCGGCAAGGCGCGGCGATCCAGTTTGCCGCTTGGGCTCAGGGGCATCGCGTCCAGGCGCATCAACTGCGCCGGGACCATGTACTCCGGCAGCTCGGCGGCCAGGGCGGTTTTTACGTCCTGTTCATCCAACGGTTCGCTGGCGGTGTAGTAACCGATCAACTGCGCACCGGCTGCGGTTTCCCGCACCAGCACCACCGCTTGGGCGATGCCGTCGAGAGCCAGCAGGCGGGCTTCGATTTCTTCAGGCTCGACACGGAAGCCGCGCAACTTGACCTGCTGATCCAGGCGTCCGAGGTATTCCAGTACCCCATCGGTGCTCCAGCGCACGCGGTCACCGGTGCGATACAGGCGTGCGCCCGCCTCGCCCAGCGGGTCGGCGACAAAGCGTTCGGCGGTCAGCCCCGCACGCCCGAGGTAACCCCGGGCCAGGCCGATGCCGCCGATGCACAACTCACCCGGCACACCCGTCGGCAGCGGCTTGAACTGATCATCCAGCACCCGGCAAATCACATTGCCCAGCGGCCGGCCAATCGGCGAACGCTCGCCGTCCTCGGCCTGGCAATGCCAGTGCGTCACGTTGATCGCGGTTTCGGTGGGGCCATACCGGTTGTGCAACTGCGCCGCCGGCAACTGCGCCAGCACCCGGTTGCGCAACTCGGCAGGCAGCGCTTCACCGCCGGAGAACAGGCGACGCAGGCTGGTGCATTCGGCAGCCAACGGTTCGTCGACAAACAGCTGCAACAGCGGCGGCACAAAGTGCAGCGTGGTCACGCCGTGTTCCTGCACCAACTGCGCGATGCGATGGGGATCGCGATGCTCGCCGGGGCCGGCCAGCACCAGGCGGCAACCGGTGATCAGCGGCCAGAAACACTCCCACACCGACACGTCGAAACTGATGGGCGCCTTTTGCATCAGCACATCAGTTTCATCCAATTGGTAGGTGGCTTGCATCCACTGCAAGCGCTCGGCCAGCGCGGCATGGGTGTTGCCCACGCCCTTGGGCTGGCCGGTGGAGCCGGAGGTGTAGATCACATAGGCGAGGTTGTCGCCATTGAGGTGCAAACCCGGCGCGTGGGTCGGCCAACTGTCGAGCTTGAGGCTGTCCATGGCGATGACGCACACGCCTTGCGCCGTGGGCAGTTGTTCCAGCAGTGAAGTTTGGGTCAGCAGCAGTTGCACGCCGCTGTCCTTGAGCATGTAGCCCAGGCGTTCGGCGGGATAATCCGGGTCCAGCGGCACATAGGCGCCGCCGGCCTTGATGATTGCCAGCAGGCCGATCAGCAGTTGCGGCGAACGCTCGGCGGCGATGGCCACGCACACGTCCGGGCCCACGCCCTTGTCCCGCAGGTAATGGGCCAGGCGGTTGGCCTGGGTGTGCAATTGCGCGAAGGTCAGGCTGCCGTCCTGCCACACCAGTGCGGTGCGTTCCGAGACGTGTTGGTTGAGTTGTTCCGGCAGCCAGCGCTGCGCCGGTGTGCACGGCGCAGCGCTCCACTGCTGTTGTTGGCGCTGCTCGTCGGCGTGCAACAGCTTCAGGTCGCCGATGGCCTGTTGTGGTTGCTCGCAAATGGCTTGCAGCAGGTTGATGAAGTGCCCGGCCAGGCGCTCGATGGTGGCGGCGTCGAACAGCTCATCGGCGTAGTCGAAGGACAGGCTCAGGCGCCCGTTGCGGTCTTCTTCAGTGTGCAGTTGCAGGTCGAACTTGGCTTCGCGGCTGTGCCATGCCAGCTCGTCGGCAAGCAGGCCCGGCAAGCGGCGCAGGGCGCCGAGGTCACGTTGCTGGTGGTTGAACATCACTTGGAACAGGCCTTGTTCCCGAGCTTGGGGGAAGGCTTCCAGCAGTTGTTCGAAAGGCAGGTCCTGATGGGCCTGGGCGCCCAGCGCTGCGGTGCGGGTTGCCGTCAGCAACTCGGCGAAGGGCAGGCGCGCATCCAGTTCGGCGCGCAGTACGAGGGTGTTGATAAAGAACCCGATCAGGCCTTGGGTTTCCTGGCGCGGACGGTTGGCGTTGGGCACGCCGATGCGGATATCGCGCTGGCCGCTGTAGCGATAGAGCAGGCTCTGGAACGCCGCGAGCAACAGCATGAACGGCGTGGATTCGTGGCTTTGGGCAGTCTTGCGAATGGCTTCGCCGAGGCTCGCGCTCACACGCACACTGTGACGCGAGGCACTGCGCAGGTGCTGCGCCGAACGCGGGTGATCGGTGGCCAGGCTCAGGGTTGGGTGCTCGTCGCCCAGTTGTTGTTTCCAGTAAGCCAGTTGCCGCTGGCCCTCGCCTTCGGCCAGCCACTGGCGCTGCCAACTTCCGTAGTCGGCGTATTGCAGGGCCAGCGCTGGCAGCTCCAGGGGTTGGCCCTGGGACGCAGCGGCGTACAGTCGCGAGAATTCGTCGATCAACACGTTCAGCGACCAGCCGTCCGCGATGATGTGGTGCAGGGTCACCAGCAGTTGGTGGTCTTCGTCATCCAGGCGTACCAGCGTTACCCATAGCAGCGGGCCTTTCTCCAGGTCGAACTGGGTGCGGGCTTCGTCTTCACGAATCTGCTTGGCCCGGGCTTCCCGCTCGGCGGCAGGCAAATCGCTGAGGTCGATGACTTGCAGGTCGAAATCAGCCTTGGCGTCGACCCGCTGGAAGGCCTGGCCATCGCGCTCGAAGAAGCGCGTGCGCAGGGCTTCGTGGCGCTGGATCAATTGCTGGAAGCTTGAGCGCACCGCGTCTTCATCCAACTCGCCGCGCAACCGCAAGGCGCCGGGAATGGTGTAGGCGCTGCTGTGCGGGTCGAGTTGCCAGGTGATCCACAAGCGGTTTTGCGCGAGGGATTGCGGCAGGTCTTCCTGGCGCGACAACCCATGGATTGCGCCTTGGGCCACGCCGCCGTCCTGCTGCAATTGCCCGACGCTGGTGGCGAAGGCAGCCAGGGTGGGCGCTTCGAACAACAGGCGCAGGTTCAGTTCCAGGCCGAGGGTTTCCCGCAGCTGGGCGACGACCTGGGTGGCGCTGATGGAGTTGCCCCCCAGCAGGAAGAAGTGATCGTCGGCGGCGACCTGCGTCACCTGCAATTGCTCGCACCAGATCGCGGCAATCTGGTTTTGCAGTTCGGATTGCAGGACAGCATCGCCGACCGGCGCCTGCACGCCGGGGAACTGCGCATAACTGTCGAGGCTCCCGTCCGCCAGGCGTGTGCGGCAGGCCGAGCGCTGCACCTTGCCGCTGGACGTTTTCGGCAAGCCACCGGGGTTGAGCAGCACCACCACGCTCGGCGCTTCCTGGCAGGCTTCGGCCACCGCCTGGCGAATCGCCTTGATCAGTGCTTCCGGCGGCAGGATTTTCTGCACGCTGCGGCTGATTTCGGCGGCGATGCCAATGCCTTCCAGGCCCTGGTCATTCACCGCGAACGCGGCGACCCGGCCCTTGCGCACCACTTCCACTTCGCGCTCGATGGCTTGCTCGATGTCCTGGGGATACAGGTTGTGGCCCCGCACGATCAGCAGGTCTTTCAGCCGGCCGGTGATGAACACTTCACCTTCGCGGATAAACCCGAGGTCGCCGGTCCGCAGCCAGGTACGGCCTTCGTGCTGGACGAAGGTCTTGGCGGTGGCTTCAGGGTTGCGCCAATAACCATGGGCGATGCTCGGGCCGGTGGCCCAGATTTCACCGACGGCATTGTCGGGGAGCGTCGCCAGGGTGGCGGGGTCGGCAATCAGCACCGCGTGCGCGGGCTGGCTGGTGCCGCAACTCATGATCGCCGCGCCCTGCCCTGGCTCGGCGCGGTTGGCGGCCAGAGCCTGTTCGTCCAGGCGCAGGGCCGGGATGCCGTGGCCACGGGTGCCGCCGGCAACGAACAAGGTGGCCTCCGCCAAGCCGTAGGAGGCGAAGAAATTGTTCGGGGTAAAACCGCAGGCGGCGAACTTCTCGGCGAAGCGTTCGAGGGTGTCGAGGCGGATCGGCTCGGAGCCGGAGTACGCCACGCGCCACTTGCTCAAATCCAGGCGATCCAATGCCGATTCGCTGACTCGCTCGCTGCACAAGCGATAGGCGAAGTCCGGCCCGCCGCTGATGGTGCCGCCGTATTCGCTGATCGCTTCGAGCCAGCGCAATGGCCGGCCAAGGAAGTACGCCGGCGACATCAATACGCACGGCACACCGCTGAAGATCGGCTGCAGCAGCCCGCCGATCAGGCCCATGTCGTGGTACAGCGGCAACCAGCTGACGATCACGTCGTCGGGGTTCAGGTCGATGCCGAAGCCGCGACGGATCAGCAATTCGTTGGCCACCAGATTGCCGTGGGTCACTTGCACGCCCTTGGGCAACGCAGTGGAGCCGGAGGTGTATTGCAGGAAGGCGATGTCATCGTCCTGCAAGTTGGGCGCGATCCAATTGCCCGCGATTTCAACATGGAGACTGTCAACGCACAGCAACTGCGGCGCGCCTTCGAGTTGCGCCAGCGAATCACCGAGGCTGGACGTGGTCAGCAGCAACCGCGGCTCGGCGTCTGCAATGATCGACAGCAGCCGCTCCTGATGATGGCGGCGGGCGGACTCCGGCGGATAGGCCGGCACCGCGATGACCCCGGCGTACAGGCAACCAAAGAACGCCGCGACGTAATCCGGCCCGCTGGGGAACAGCAGCACCGCACGATCGCCCAGCCCGGCGTCGGCCTGCAAGGCGGCGGCGATGGTGCGGGCGCGCAGGTCGAGGTCGCGGTAACTGAGGACAACGCTCTGTTCGGCCGTCTCGGCAAGGAAGCGCAACGCCAGTCGATCCGGGGTTTGCGCGGCGCGGCGTTGAAGGGACTGAACCAGGGTGCGGGGAAGTTCGAAGGCGTCCATCATGGGGTTCCTGCCTGAAATCGGCTTACTGGGAAATCGGGGAATGTGTGGCCGGGGGGCTTGTTCAGCCGGTTGCCCGGGCCATCTGCCGCGCGGCGTCATTGCGCCAGCGGGCCAGGTGTTCGTCGGCGTAACGCCGCACACAGCGCAGTACGGAACTCTCGTGCTGCACCAGGAAGAAGTGGTGACCGTCGAACATGTCGAGGGAGAAACCGCTGGCGGTGTCTTGCTGCCAGTCCAGCAGTTGATCGGCGCGCACCGTGTCCTGCTTGCCGCCGAATACATGGATGGGCAGGCTCAGCGGCTCACGCTCGCCGTATTCGAAACTGCCGCACAGCAGGAAGTCGGCCCGCAGGATCGGCAGCATCAACTGCATCAGTTCGGCGTTGGCCAGCACGTCTTCGCCCGTGCCCTTGAGTTCCCGCAGGCGGGCGATCAGTTGTTCGTCGTTTTTCTCGATGGCGTATTCGCTGACATCGCGACAGGCCGGGCCGGCGGTACCCGAGGCAAACAGCGCCAATGGCGGCGGCGCACCCCGTTCGCGCAGGGCATGGGCCAGCTCGAAGGCCAGCAGGCCGCCGAGGCTGTGGCCGAACAAGGCGTAGGGGCCGTCCAGCTCGGCGCGGATCTCATCAGCCAGTTGCCCGGCCAGGTTTTTGATATCGCGCTGCAACGGCTCGTCCATGCGCATGCCGCGCCCCGGCAACTCCAGTGGCCGCACCTGCAACCACTCCGGCAGCGCCCGCCGCCAGCGGCTGTAGACCATGGCGCTGGCGCCGGAGTAAGGCAGGCAAAACAGGCGTAATCGAGCCGGCGTGTTCATTTCAGACCACTCCCGCTCACACGATAAAAACCCATTTTGTCCTCCTCCAGGCGCTGATCCTTGGCCGGTTTGTTAACTGGCCTTTCACCCATGAGAACGGATGGCACCGGGAAATAATTAGTCAGCGAGACGCCGTTCACACCTCTCGATAAAGCATAAGATTAGTTCGTCTTCTCATTTGACAATCATTATCATTAAGCATAATTTGTTGCCCGATGTGTAGGAGGCCTCAGCAAGGACGCCCTCCCCCAACCTTCTCTTGCAACAAGGTGATTTCCATGACGGAACAAGTATCCACAGGCAGGTGCGACTCACCCCTACTCCAGGCCTTCGTCGACAATCGACTGATCCTGGTCAAGATCGCAGCGCGTATTACCGGCTGCCGATCCCGCGCCGAAGACGTGGTGCAAGACGCCTACTTCCGGTTGCAATCGGCCCCCACCATCACGTCATCGTTCAAGGCGCAGCTCAGTTACCTGTTCCAGATCGTGCGCAACCTGGCTATTGATCACTACCGCAAGCAGGCGCTGGAGCTGAAATATTCCGGCACGGAAGAGGAAGGCTTGAATGTGGTTATTCACGGCGCTTCACCTGAGACCTCGCACATCAACTTTTCGACGCTGGAGAACATTGCCGACGCCTTGACCGAGTTGCCTCAGCGCACGCGTTATGCGTTTGAGATGTACCGGCTGCACGGGGTGCCGCAGAAGGATATTGCCAAGGAGCTGGGGGTTTCACCGACGTTGGTGAACTTTATGATTCGCGATGCGCTGGTGCATTGCCGGAAGGTTTCCGGGACCCATAGCGACACGTTTGCGCGGCGGGCCTGACGCGCCACACATCCCCTGTGGGAGCGGGCTTGCTCGCGAAAGCGGTGGATCAGTCACACATGCATTGACT
>NZ_JBSVWQ010000068.1:0-27771 GCF_054071215.1 Pseudomonas sp. SDO5522_S412
GCGCTCCCAAGGTTTTTGGGGGCGCTTGGCAACCCAGCGGGAGCAAGCTCCCTCGCCACATCAAACTTGTGTCAGATCGCGAGATTGTTCATCCCGCAATACTCGTTCCAGTCGACACCCAACACCTCGGCCGCTTCCTTGTGCAAAGCCAGGCGCGCCGCCTCGAACGCTTCGGGGGTGGAGGTGTACTTCAGGGTCAGTTCCCATGGCTGCAGGCCCTGGGCCTCGGCCTCATCCTCAAACGCCCATTGGATCTGGTCCCTTTGATCATCGGCGCTCAGGTCCTTGATCTCATCCAGCAGTTCCGGCGACTCCGCGACGTACTTTTTGAGGGCTGCTTCGTGCCGCGCTTCCTGGGTCATTTCTTGTGTGGTCATGTCGTTCTCTTAGATCGAGGAATGGGGATGCATCTGGGTCATCAAGGTCGCGCAGATACAAAAGAACAGGCATGAATACCGGTTCGTCTGGCCTTCAGAACCATTCTGGGATCATCTGAAAACTGTGTTGCCTTTGTGCCCGAGACAGGAATCGAACCTGCGACCTTCGCGTTACGAGTGCGCTGCTCTACCGGCTGAGCTACACGGGCGGTGGGCTAAAGCTAGCACTGCCTTGGACGTCCGGCAACTCACTGCATTTCGAGGGCAATCACACCTTGCACCCAAAAGCGTGGCTGCAGGTGACCGTTGCCCAGACCCATGTAGTGCTCGCTGCGCTCCGTGAGTCGGGGCACGTCACGAATCGCGACGAACACCAGCAAGCCCACGGCCACGACGCTCGCGGCCATCCACACCCTGTACAACGCCGGCATCGGGGCGACCGATGGAACGCGCCACACATGCAATCCCATCAGCCAGCCAACCACCAGCGCCAGCCAGAGTTGCGACACCGGCATCACGATCACCCCATCCACCTGTGCCTGGGCCAGTGCACCGATCAGCGAGGCAAACAGGCACAGGCGCAGCAGGTCCACGGGCGCCAATGACCACGCACGCTCACGCAACACGCCCAAGGTTGACCAACCCGCCCACGCAACCAACGCGATCATGCAGAGCGTCGACGGTACGCCCCATTCGCTGGCCCACTGCAGAATCGCCTGGTGAGGGTGAGCGGCAATGTCATTGGCGATGTCGGCAAAATGCATCGGCCCGAAACCCAGCCAGGGCCGCTCGATAATCATGCTCCAGGCCTGCCACCATATAGGCCCACGCCCCGAGAGGCTGGTGGTCAGTCGGTCTACGGCACCATTGGAAATTACAATCCCCAAGTACCCTGCCAGCACCGTGAAGACCAACCAATACAACACTAACCCACAGGCCAGTGCCGCCAACTGCCAGCCCAGCCAACGACGCCCCTGCGGCCCCAGGAACATCAGCACGCAGCCGGCAGCGCCCATACCGAGCCAGGTGCCGCGGGTACCGCCACCGATCGCGATCAGCCACCAGACACACAGCAGGGCGAACACTGCGCCCCGCGCTGGACGAGCGACGTTTGAAACCAGCAAGGGAAGCGCCAGCAGGGGCAGGGTGAAGGTCTGGAACTGACCGTAGAAACGTTTATTGGAGAACCCGGACAACAGCAAATCGGTATTCACGATTGCTTCGCCGCTGGTGAAGGCGAGGACCCCGGCGTGCAGATATTGAATACTTTTAACCATGCACAGCAGCAATACGAACAGGACCAATACACGATCCAGGGACTCATCCCCATTGCGCCTGGCCCGGCTGAAAGCCACAGCAGTGGCGCAACAACTGATGAGCAGCGCCAGCTCGGTCAACGCCCAGAGCGGCTGGTGGGCCAACAGGGCCGAAACCAGCCCCGCGCCCCCGATCAGCGACACCCCGAGCGCTGTCGACCTGTCTACGCATCGCTCTGCCTGCGGCAAGCACAGCCCATACACCACCGCACACAGCGCCACCCATATCTGCACCGCACGTTGCCAGTCATGACTACTGAAAGGCGCGCAGATCGCCAGCATCAGCAGACACATAACCACGATGAGGAATATGTTCCCCCGCTGCTGGACAGACGACGTCATCGGCGACCTCTACTTCCTTGTGATGGGCGTAGAGCGGTTTACACACACGCTCTTCCTTGCTGCGTAAACAGTAGACGACCTGATGATCACGCGCCGCCGGAAGCACAACCTTTAGCGGCGTATTGGTCTTCTGCCGTGGTGGTGCACTTCCAGCCGGTTGTGGCGCTACGGGTCAAGGTGATGATCTTGCCCAGGACCGGCGCGGGTGCATCGAGGATTTCACAGGCAATCGTGCCAGCACCGGTGGCGATGTCGCCGGTCACGTCAATCTTGCAGTTGGCCGTTGGGCTGGTCCCGCCAATCAACGCCAGGGTCGGTGGCGTCCCCTGGTTCAGCGTGTCTTCAAAGCCCGCCTTCAACGCGGAGACTTCGGCCAGCCCTGCGGTGAACTTGGCCTTGGCCTGGTGCTTGGTGTACATGGGCAGGCCGATGGTGGCCAAAATGCCGATGATTGCCACGACGATCAACAATTCGATCAAGGTAAAACCTTTCTGACGCATCACATTCACTCTCCAGAATAAAACCTTTCGCGAGGCGCATCCTGCACCCCGTCTCGGCAACCGCGCCAGTGTACTCACCCCCGCGCAACCAATGCTGAACAAGACGCACAAACTGACATTTTTTCGCTCACGGCGAGCCTGCCCGAATCCGTCACCTGACTAAGCTATAAATCTTCCACTGTCTGTGTGCGGAACCGTGAAATGAATGATGTTTCAGCGATCTATGCCTGGGAAGGCGTCAACCGCAAAGGGCGCAAGGTATCCGGAGAAACCCGTGGTCACAATCCCGCCCTGATCAAGGCACTGCTGCGCCAGCAAGGTATCAATCCTGGGCGCGTACGCAAGAAATTCGCCGGTTGGCCGAGCCTCGCCCTGCCGGTCAAACCGGCAGAGATCGCCCTCTTCACCCGCCAATTGGCGACGCTGCTGAAGGCTGGTATCGCACTTTTACAGGCGCTGGATATCATCGCCGAGGGCTTCGACAACCGGCATATGGGGGCGCTGGTACAAGGCTTGAAGCAGGAGATCGCCGCCGGCAGCAGCCTGGCTGTCGCCTTGCAGAAATACCCACGCTACTTCGATGATCTGTACTGCAACCTGGTTGCGGCGGGTGAACAAGCGGGCGCACTCGAAGCGCTGCTGGAAAGGGTGGCCATTCACCTGGAAAAAAGCGAACAGCTGAAAGCCAGAATCAAGAAGGCCATGACCTATCCCGTGACGGTACTGGCAGTCGCCACCGCTGTCAGCGCAATCCTGCTGATTCACGTGGTGCCGCAGTTTCAGGGGTTGTTTGCCGGCGTCGATGCACAACTGCCGGGCTTTACCCTGGGCGTCATCAGCCTGTCGGAGTTCATGCAGCAAAGCTGGTGGATGCTGATCCTGGCCGCGGGTGCCGGTTTCGCAGGAATGCGCAAAGCCTATCGCTCGTCCACAGGCTTTCGCCACTGGCTCGATGCCAGTTTGTTGAAAGCTCCCGTGGCAGGCACACTGCTGAAAAAATCGGCGGTCGCCCGCTATGCTCGCACGCTCTCGACCACCTTTGCGGCGGGCGTTCCATTGGTGCAGGCATTGGATTCCGTGGCCGGCGCCACGGGTAACGGGCAGTTCAAACAGGCAATCAATCGTATGCGGCACGACGTTGCAACCGGAATCCAGCTGAATGAATCCATGGCCATAAGCGGCCTGTTTCCAGGCATGGCGATCCAGATGACGGCTATCGGCGAGGAGTCGGGCACCCTCGATAACATGCTGGAAAAAGTCGCCTGCCACTACGAGGCTGACGTCGATAACCTGGTGGACAACCTTACCAGCCTCATGGAGCCGCTGATCATGGTGGTACTCGGCGGCATCGTCGGGGCATTGGTGCTGGCCATGTACCTGCCGATCTTTCAACTCGGTACAGCCTTTTGAGCACGCCACTGACTGAGATCCTCGTTTATCAGCCGTGGGTGTTTGTGTCAGGCGCGTTGCTGCTGGGCTTGATTGTCGGCAGTTTTATCAACGTGCTGGTATGGCGCCTGCCGAAGATGCTGGAGCGCGAATGGCGAGCCCAGGCCCATGAGGTCCTTGGCCTTCCCGCCGAGCCCATCGCGGCTCCCTATAACCTGATGCACCCAAACTCCTGCTGCCCGCGTTGCAACCACCCGATTCGCCCCTGGGAGAATATTCCGCTGCTCAGTTATGTACTGCTCAAGGGACGTTGCTCAAGTTGCCATCAACCTATTGGCGCGCGTTATCCCATCACCGAACTGGCGTGCGGGTTGATCTCGGCGGTTGCCGCCTGGCATTTCGGTTTTGGCTGGGCAGCCGGAGCGGTGTTGTTGTTGAGTTGGGGCTTGCTGGCGATGAGCCTGATCGATGCAGACCACCAACTGCTGCCGGATGTGCTGGTGCTGCCGTTGCTGTGGCTGGGCCTGATCCTCAACAGCTTTGGCGTTTTTGTTTCATTGCCCGATGCGCTGTGGGGCGCGGTAGCCGGCTACATGAGCCTGTGGTCGGTGTTCTGGTTGTTCAAGCTGATTACCGGCAAGGACGGGATGGGGCACGGGGATTTCAAGCTGCTGGCCATGCTCGGGGCCTGGGGCGGCTGGCAGATCCTGCCGATGACGCTGTTGCTGTCTTCCCTGGTGGGTGTGATGGGAGGCCTGATTCTATTGCGCCTGCGCAAAGCCCAGGCATCCACTCCAATGCCTTTTGGTCCGTATCTGGCAATTGCCGGCTGGATTGCATTGCTCTGGGGTGGTCAAATAACCGACTTCTATTTGCAGTCTGTCGGTTTCAGATGACCACTTCTGTCGCAACACCCTGGATTCTTGGCCTCACTGGCGGCATCGGCAGTGGCAAAAGCGCGGCCGCCGAACACTTCGTCCGGCTTGGCGTGGACTTGATTGACGCCGACCACGCCGCGCGCTGGGTAGTCGAACCCGGGCGCCCTGCCCTGGCGCAGATTGCCGGGCATTTCGGTGCGGGTGTGCTGCAGCCTGACGGGCAACTGGACCGCGGCGCGTTGCGCAAGCTGATCTTCGAAGTGCCCGACGAGCGCCGCTGGCTGGAGGCGTTGCTGCACCCGCTGATAGCCGAGGAGATTCGCAGCCACCTGGCGCGTGCACAATCGCCTTACGCGATCCTGGTGTCACCACTGCTGATCGAGTCCGGCCAGTACACCATGACCCAGCGGGTGCTGGTGATCGACGTGCCGCAATCGTTGCAGATACAGCGTACCCTGCAACGCGATGGCATCAGCGAAGCGCAGGTGCAGGCGATTCTCAAGGCCCAGGCCACCCGTGAAGACCGCCTGCGCCATGCCGATGACGTGCTGGTCAATGACCAGGACCTGGCCCGGCTGCACGCCGAGGTCGAGCGACTGCACCACTTTTACCTTACTTTGCGTGGAGGCCGATCATGAGCCAACCCTTGAACGTCGAATGCCCAACCTGCGGCGCACCTGTGGAATGGAAAGCAGAAAACGTCAACCGTCCCTTCTGTTCGGACCGTTGCAAACTGATCGACCTGGGCGCCTGGGCGTCCGAGGAACACAAGATCCCGGTCAGCCCGGACGCCGAGGACGACCTGTTCTCCGAAGACTTTCAGCCCAAACACTAAGGCCGCATAAAGCCATAGTCCTGCTGGTCGTCGAGATTCTCTGCAAGGTACTGCAGCTCGTCGGCCAGGTCTTCAAAACTGCGCACGCCCTTGCTCTGCTGCACCACCGCACTGAGCATGGCGCGCAGGGTCAAGCCCGGGTCAAAGCCGATTTCCTGCGCCGCGTCCTGGCTTCTGCGTAACTCCTGCCGTGCCCACTCGTACACACTCATGATTCCGTGCTCCTGGAAATTTTGCAGAGCATGCGACCACTTGCGCGTGCGGCATTTGACCTGGATCAAGGCCGCGGATCGTCATCCTTCCAGGGCGCCGAGAGGTAGCGAGTGCGGTTGAATGTCTCCAGCCACTCGGGGCAGAACACCACCAGGGCACTGATCACCATGCCGTTGATAAAGGCCTCGGGGAAAATGATCAGCCACAAGTAGCCGACAAAATCCTCGATCCATTCCGGCATCGCAAAACGGCCATCGAACCACAGCAAGCCCAGGCCTGCCAGCAGGCACAACAAGGCCGACAGTGCGGCGGCGAAAAAGCCCGAACAGAAGATATACACAAAGGGATTGCGTGGCTTCGCCCGCTCCACCAGCAGCGCACAGCCTTCGGTGACCAGCACCGGCAACAGGATCAGCAGCATGCCGTTGATCCCCACGGCGGCCAGGTCCTGGCGGCCGAGCAACACCAGGCCGATTTGCGCGGCAAAGCCTCCGACGATCGCCAGGGGCCAATCGAGCAACAAGGTCACGGCGGTCATGCCGATGAAGTGGTAGGACACCCCGGTGTCGAAATCCCGGCGCACCAACCACAACATGAACAGTGCGAATACGGTGCCGAACAGCAAGTGCTGGCGTCGGCGGTCGGCAAACAGCTCGACCCACGGCGAACGCAGGAGCGCCCACATCACCACCGGCGCATACAGCAGCCAGCCGATGCTGAGGGTTTCCGGCGCCAGCACCGCTGCGCTGATCACGGCTGCACCTGCTCCAGGGCCTGGCGCAGTTCAGCGGCGGAATCGTATTCATGCTGCGCCACCAGCGTCCCGTGATCCAGTTGCAGCCACAGCACTTTATCCACAGGTGCGGGATAGCGCGGGCTTACACGGGCATCGCGGTCGAGCATGACGCGATAGTTGTAGGCCTGCATCGCCGGCACCGCGAACATCTTCGCGATCAGCCGGGGCATGCGCTGGATATCGGCGAGAAACACCGCATGCCGAGCCTCCAGGTAACCCTTGGGCCGGCCTTGCAGCGCCGCATCGACGATCTTGGCGGCGTCCATGCTGCGCGCTACGAGCAAGGTTTGCGCCTGCTCATCCAGGGTGTAGGCCTGGTCGAACTGATCAAGCAACGTCCAGGGTGCAACACGCTCACCCACTTCGACGGCTTGGGCCCACACGGGCAAAAGACTCAAGAACAGCACCACAAAACACTTCACTGCATACTCCTCATGCCACGGGACACTGTCGAGTGGCCAGTCTACACCGACCTTTTGACGCGGGACTTCCTGCGGTCATCATTTGGACGCTAAGCTGGTGACATGGATGACTCAGATTATTTGCGGCTGCTCACCGTAGCGGCCGAACAAGCCAACGCGTTCCTGTCCAATGCCCGCAAATGGGAGCGTGAGCGTTGGGTCTGCCAGCGCCTGTTGCAAGGCTTGAACGCGCCCTATCGCGCCGAAGAATTCCACGCCGCCGGGCAAGAGCCGCCGGATGTGCTGTTTCGCGACGCCAGTTTCGAAGTGTTTTTCGTGCTCGACGAAGGCCGACGCCTGAACGATGAGTGGCGCGACGAGCTGCTGCGGCGGCGCAGCGCGTTTTCCCTGAGCCAACTGGTTAGGCGAGAAGCCAAGCCCCGGCGCATTCCCGCCCACGAATTCCTGTTGCGCCTGGCGCCCACCCTGCGCAAGAAGGCCCACAACTATAAAGAGCGCGGGATGGACCTGGGGGAGCTGGACCTCATCGCCTTCGCCAGCCTCAAGCGCGAAGTACTGGACCTCAACAGTCACTTCCCTCCTCCCACCGAGTACCTGCGCCAGGGCTGGCGCTCGCTGTCCCTCGTGGGGCCGACCTTCGCCCGCGTACTGTTCGCGCACCCGGACGCACCGGACTTCTTGCGCAACAATCTGGGGCGCAGCATAGTGTTCGATGTGGGCATCAGCCTGTGATCGGGTTGGCGACTATGCTTCAGGCAATGCCGCCAATCACCCGACTGTAACGTGGCGCCCTTCAGCAACGTCTACCTGACGAGGCCTTTATGACCAGCCGCCTGAACCCCGACGACCAACAGCATGTCGAAGAGTACCTGCAACTGTCCCAGAACCAAGTCGAGCGCAAGCCTTTCCGGCCCTGGCTGCTCCTTGCGGTGGTGCTGGTTGCAGTGATCGGCCTGGGTTTGCTGAGCCGCCTTTTGAGTTACCTGACGCTATGAGCTGCCTGGCGCTCGCTCGGGTAACTGCACCGATTTCCTTTAGCCTTGCGAGATATCCCCATGACCCATCGTATTATTATCGTCGGCGGCGGCGCCGGCGGCCTGGAGTTGGCTACCCGCCTGGGTAAGACTCTGGGCAAGCGCGGCATCGCCAGCGTCACCCTGGTGGATGCCAACCTCACCCACATCTGGAAACCCTTGCTCCACGAGGTGGCGGCCGGCTCGCTGAACTCTTCGGAAGACGAACTCAATTATGTTGCCCAAGCCAAATGGAACCACTTCGAGTTCCAGCTGGGGCGCATGAGCGGGCTTGATCGCGAGCAGAAAAAAATCCAGCTGGCCGCCACCCTCGACGAAGAAGGCCGGGAACTGGTGCCCGCGCGCGTGCTGGGCTACGACAGCCTGGTGATCGCCGTCGGCAGCACCACCAATGACTTCGGCACCGAAGGCGCGGCACAACACTGCCTGTTCCTCGACACCCGCAAGCAGGCTGAGCGTTTCCACCAGCAATTGCTCAATCACTATCTGCGCGCCCATGCCGGGCAGACGGACGTGGTAGAGCAGATCAGCGTCGCCATCGTCGGCGCCGGTGCCACCGGCGTCGAGCTGGCCGCCGAGCTGCATAACGCCGCACATGAACTGGCCGCCTATGGCCTGGACAAGATCAAGCCGGAAAACATGCACATCACCCTGATCGAAGCCGGCCCACGGGTGTTGCCTGCCCTGCCGGAGCGGATCGGCGGGCCTGTGCATAAAACCCTGGAGAAACTCGGGGTGACCGTCCTGACCAACTCCGCCGTCAGTGAAGTGACGGCCGACGCCCTGATCACCAGCAGCGGCCAGGTAATCCCGGCCAGCCTCAAGGTCTGGGCCGCCGGGATTCGCGCGCCGGGTTTCCTCAAGGACATCGACGGCCTGGAAACCAACCGTATCAACCAACTGCAGGTGCTGCCGACCCTGCAAACCACTCGCGACGAAAATATCTTCGCCTTCGGTGATTGCGCCGCTTGCCCGCAACCCGGCACCGATCGCAATGTGCCGCCACGGGCCCAGGCAGCTCACCAGCAGGCATCGTTGCTGGCCAAGTCGCTGAAACTGCGAATCGAGGGCAAGGACCTGCCGTCGTACAAGTACACCGACTACGGCTCGCTGATCTCGCTGTCGCGCTTCTCGGCGGTGGGTAACTTGATGGGCAACCTGACGGGCAGCGTGATGCTGGAAGGCTGGCTGGCGCGGATGTTCTATGTGTCGCTGTATCGCATGCACCAGATGGCGCTGTATGGCTTCTTCCGCACGGCGATGCTGATGCTGGGGAGCAAGATCGGGCGAGGGACCGAGCCGCGCCTGAAACTGCACTGACAGCACGTTCCGGGATAGGACTCGGTGAGTGTGGGAGCGGGCTTGCTCGCGAAAGCGGTCTTAAGCCTTGCGCACCCGTAAGCAACGCCACAAGGCTACGACCATGAGCAGGCTCACCACCGCCCAACCCCACGCCTGCTGGTTCATCACCCCTTCACGGAACAACTGCGGCGCAATACCGGCACCGATGATGAACGCCAGCAATGCAATCTCCCGCCGCAGCCCGCTCACCGGACGCACCAGGTACACCAGCGCCGGCAGCACCAGCGCGGCACTCGGGAAGCTGCGGTAACGCGGGTCAAATACCAGCGCCAGCATCATGACCGCACCGGCAAACCCGGCGATTGCCACCAGCCAGCCAGCGCGCTGCTCCAGCCAGTTGAAGGCGCGTTCGCGCCAACCTTCTCGCGTACTCAACGCCAGGGCGGCGTGAGCCAGTACCGCAAGGTTCAAGGCCACCAGCAATCCAGCCCACACCCACTCATCCGTGAAGCGCGCGGTGACCCGGTTCAACTCGGCCCAGGTGCCGATCGAGCAGGCCGCCACGGCGCCCAGCAATGGCAACAACAACGCAGCCCGGGTCGTGCGCACGCGGCCACCCAGCAGCAGCGTGCCCAGCAGGATGATCCCGCCAACCCCCAGCCACAGCGGCCAGTACGGCACATTGGTCACCGGGCCGGCGAGCACGCCCTTGTCCTGGCGATCCGCATCAAACAGGCCCCAGTAACCCCCCACCGCCCCTTCACTGGCGCGTTTCCACGGCTGGTCAAAGGCTTCGATCAGGTTGTAGTGCCAGCCATTGGCTTCGGCCATGGCCACGAACCCGCGCATGAATTTCGCTTCGTTGACCCGGCTCGGCACCGCCGTTTCCCGCTGGCGGCCTTCGCTCGGCCAGCCGGTCTCGCCGATCATCACGTCCTTGGGGGCGAACTTGTTGCCGAAGGTCTGGCGCACATCGCCCACGTGCTTGAGCGCCTGGTCGATGCCCGAGGGGTCATCTTCCCAGTACGGCAGCAGGTGGATGGTCAGGAAGTCCACGGCCGGGGCGATTTCCGGGTGTTGCAGCCAGAACTCCCACACATCGGCATAGGTGACCGGTTGCTTGATATGGTCCTTGACGTGATGGATCAGCTTGACCAACTGCCCGGCGGTGACTTCCTTGCGCAGCAGGGTTTCGTTTCCGACGATCACCGAGGTGACGACGTCGGGGTTGGCATTGGCCGAAGCGATCAGTGCCTCGACTTCCTTGGCGGTGGCCACCGGATCACTGCTGACCCATGCGCCGCTCATCAGCTTCAGGCCGTGTTTGCGCGCCAGTGCCGGCAAGTCTTCAAGGCCGGTCTGGGAGTAGGTGCGAATGCATTCGAAACGGGTGGCCAGCAACGCCAGGTCGGCATCCATGCGCTCGGGGCGCAGTTTGAACGGCTGGTCGAATGGCGACTGGTCTTTGTCGAAGGGCGTGTAGGACGCACATTGCAGCTTGTGGCTGGCGCTGGCCACGTCCGGCAGCACCACCGGTTGGCCAAGGCCGTACCAATAGCCGCCGAGGGCCAGCACACCAAGGATCAGGGCAAATAAATAGGGCAGGAGCGGGAAACGTGCAGTCGCGGGCATGATCAGGCCGTCTGGGGGCAAAGGCGCGCATCTTACCCGGATTTGAGCCGTCCCAGTGGGGCCGCATAATTTTGACATGCAAAGTTCGGGCGGGATCGTCGGTGAATGTCCTACAAATCATCCTGCTGGCGATGTGATGTCGTTTCTTGCTTACCTGAGGTCGCAGTCAGAGCAGGTCGCTTGTGGCAGCAGGTTGATTATCGAAGTGTCAGCCCTCCACTGATGAGGCACCCACGTGATCGATGCGCGTGAAGGGGGCGCGGTGCACCACATAACAACAGGTTGACGTCGCTCGGCATCCGCCGGGCGCAGCACTTTCGGGGAAGCACTATGAAGATGCGACGACTCTTGGGCGCAGCTGCCACTCTGGTAGTTGCGATGAGCTCCACACTGGCCAGCGCCGACAGCAAAACCCTGAGCATCGGCTATGTGGATGGCTGGTCGGACAGTGTCGCCACCACCCACGTGGCGGCAGAAGTGATCAAGCAAAAGCTCGGTTATGACGTGAAACTGCAAGCGGTCGCCACCGGGATCATGTGGCAAGGCGTGGCCACCGGCAAACTCGACGCCATGCTCTCCGCCTGGTTGCCGGTGACCCACGGTGAATACTGGGCCAAGAACAAGGACAAGGTGGTCGACTACGGCCCCAACTTCAAGGACGCCAAGATCGGCCTGATCGTGCCTGAGTACGTGAAAGCCAAATCCATCGAAGACCTCAAGACCGACACCACCTTCAAGAACAAGATCGTGGGTATCGACGCCGGTTCAGGTGTGATGCTCAAGACCGACGAAGCAATCAAGGCCTATGGCCTGGACTACAAGCTGCAAGCCAGCTCGGGCGCGGCGATGATCGCCGAGTTGACCCGTGCCGAAGACAAACAGGAATCCATTGCGGTCACCGGCTGGGTGCCACACTGGATGTTCGCCAAGTGGAAACTGCGTTTCCTGGACGACCCAAAAGGAATTTATGGTGCTGCTGAGACCGTCAACAGCATCGGCAGCAAAGGCCTGGAAAAGAAAGCCCCGGAAGTCGTGGCGTTCCTGAAGAAATTCCAGTGGGCCTCCAAGGATGAAATCGGCGAAGTCATGCTGGCGATCCAAGAGGGCGCCAAGCCTGAAGCGGCGGCCAAGGACTGGGTGGCCAAGCACCCTGAGCGCGTCGCCGAGTGGACTGCTAAGTAAGTCTCTTGTGGGAGCTGGCTTGCCTGCGATGCAGACGCCTCGGTGCACTTGATGTATCGAGGCGATCCCATCGCGGGCAAGCCCGGCTCCCACATTATTTCGCCCCCGCAATTATTCCTGCGCCTTCAATATCCCTCGCTACACTCCTTCTACTACTAAGGTCGTCTGGAACCTGTTCCTCAGCCGCATACAGTGGATATGTTCCAATAATAAAAAGCTGTGCTGCGAGGATAAAAACAATGAACGACAGCATTTACCTCTCGATTCAAAACAGCCCGCGTTTCAAGGAGCTGGTTAGTAAAAGGGAAAGATTCGCCTGGATTCTCTCGGCAATCATGCTTGGGCTTTACTCCGCTTTCATTCTTCTGATTGCCTATGGGCCGCAAATACTGGGGGCCAAGATCAGCCCCGGTTCGTCCATTACGTGGGGGATCCCGATCGGGGTCGGGCTGATTGTGTCGGCCTTCGTCCTCACCGGCATCTATGTACGACGCGCCAACGGCGAATTCGACGACTTGAACAATGCGATTCTCAAGGAGGCTGCGCAATGATCCGTCGTCTATTGGCTGTACTCGGCGCTTCGGCCTTTGCACCTGCCGTTTGGGCGGCCGATGCACTGACCGGCGAAGTGCATAAACAACCGCTGAATATCGCAGCGATCCTGATGTTCGTGGCCTTCGTCGGCGCGACCTTGTGCATCACCTACTGGGCGTCCAAGCGCAACAAGTCGGCGGCCGACTACTATGCGGCCGGCGGCAAGATCACCGGGTTCCAGAACGGTCTGGCGATTGCCGGTGACTACATGTCGGCAGCCTCCTTCCTGGGGATTTCCGCGCTGGTGTTCACCTCCGGCTACGACGGCCTGATCTACTCGATCGGCTTCCTGGTGGGCTGGCCGATCATTCTGTTCCTGATCGCCGAGCGCCTGCGCAACCTGGGCAAATACACCTTTGCCGACGTGGCGTCCTATCGCCTGGGGCAAACCCAGATCCGCAGCCTGTCGGCCTGTGGCTCTTTGGTGGTGGTGGCGTTCTACCTGATCGCGCAGATGGTCGGCGCGGGCAAGCTGATCCAGCTGCTGTTCGGCCTGGATTATCACGTCGCGGTGATCCTGGTGGGCATCCTGATGTGCCTCTATGTGTTGTTCGGCGGCATGCTGGCGACCACCTGGGTGCAGATCATCAAGGCAGTGCTGCTGCTGTCCGGTGCCTCGTTCATGGCGCTGATGGTGATGAAACACGTCAACTTCGACTTCAACATGTTGTTTGCCGAGGCGATCAAGGTTCACCCTAAAGGTGAAGCGATCATGAGCCCGGGCGGCCTGGTGAAAGACCCGATTTCGGCGTTCTCCCTCGGCCTGGCACTGATGTTCGGTACCGCCGGCCTGCCGCACATCCTGATGCGCTTCTTCACTGTGAGTGACGCAAAGGAAGCTCGCAAGAGCGTGCTGTATGCCACTGGCTTCATCGGCTACTTCTATATCCTGACCTTCATCATCGGCTTCGGCGCGATCCTGCTGGTCAGCACCAACCCGGCGTTCAAGGATGCTGCAGGTGCCTTGCTCGGCGGTAACAACATGGCGGCGGTGCACCTGGCCAACGCGGTGGGCGGCAGTATCTTCCTGGGCTTCATCTCGGCCGTGGCGTTTGCCACCATCCTGGCAGTGGTTGCCGGTTTGACCCTCGCGGGTGCTTCGGCGGTGTCCCATGACCTGTACGCCAGCGTGATCAAGAAAGGCAAGGCCAACGAGAAGGATGAGATTCGCGTATCGAAGATCACCACCATCGCCCTGGCAGTACTGGCGATTGGCTTGGGCATCCTGTTTGAAAGCCAGAACATCGCGTTCATGGTGGGCCTGGCGTTCTCCATTGCGGCCAGCTGTAACTTCCCGGTGCTGCTGCTTTCCATGTACTGGAAAAACCTCACTACCCGCGGTGCGATGATTGGTGGCTGGCTGGGCTTGATCAGTGCCGTTGGCCTGATGATCCTCGGCCCGACCATCTGGGTCTCGATCCTGCACCATGAGAAGGCGATCTTCCCTTACGAGTACCCGGCGCTGTTCTCGATGATCATTGCGTTCATCGGCATCTGGTTCTTCTCCATCACCGACAAGTCGGCGGCGGCAGAGAAGGAACGTGCGCTGTACTTCCCGCAGTTTGTGCGTTCGCAAACTGGCCTGGGGGCGAGTGGGGCGGTTAGCCACTAAGCCTGTAACAGTTACAAAAAAATGCCCCGGTCGTGAGATCGGGGCTTTTTTTTGCCTTTATTGGTAACAGATACGACAAAACTGTTTCTCAAATCCGGCACAAATAAAAACGGCCTCCCTATCACAAAGGAGGCCGTTTTCGGTGTAGCCAAGTAGCGATCAGCTTACTTGCGGTCTTCCAGCTTGGTGATGTCACGCGACTCGTAGCCAGTGTACAGCTGGCGCGGACGGCCAATCTTGTACGGGCTGGAGAGCATTTCTTTCCAGTGGGAGATCCAGCCCACGGTTCGCGCCAGGGCGAAGATCACGGTGAACATGCTGGTTGGAATGCCGATCGCCTTGAGGATGATCCCCGAGTAGAAGTCGACGTTCGGGTACAGCGAGCGCTCGATGAAGTACGGGTCGGTCAGGGCGATCTCTTCCAGGCGCATGGCCAGTTCGAGTTGTGGATCGTTCTTGATGCCCAGTTCCTTCAACACTTCGTCGCAGGTCTTCTTCATTACGGTGGCGCGCGGGTCGCGGTTCTTGTAGACCCGGTGACCGAAGCCCATTAACTTGAACGGATCGTTCTTGTCCTTGGCCTTGGCGATGAACTTGTCGATGTTCGAGACATCGCCGATTTCATCGAGCATGGTCAATACGGCTTCGTTCGCACCGCCGTGGGCAGGGCCCCACAGTGCGGCGATACCGGCGGCGATACAGGCGAACGGGTTGGCGCCCGAGGAGCCCGCCAGGCGCACGGTAGACGTCGAGGCGTTCTGTTCGTGGTCGGCGTGGAGGATGAAGATCTTGTCCATCGCGGCGGCCAGCACCGGGCTGATCGGTTTGATCTCGCACGGGGTGTTGAACATCATGTGCAGGAAGTTTTCCGCGTACGTCAGGTCGTTGCGCGGGTACATCATGGGTTGACCCATGGAGTACTTGTAAACCATTGCGGCCAGGGTCGGCATCTTGGCAACCAGGCGGATCGCGGAGATTTCGCGATGCTGCGGGTTATTGATGTCCAGGGAGTCGTGATAGAAGGCCGACAGGGCGCCGACTACGCCGCACATGACGGCCATCGGGTGGGCGTCGCGACGGAAGCCGTTGAAGAAGGTCTTCAACTGCTCGTGAACCATGGTGTGGTTCTTCACGGTGCTGACAAACTGGGCCTTTTGCTCAGCTGTTGGCAATTCGCCATTAAGCAGCAGGTAGCAGGTTTCCAGGTAGTCCGACTGTTCAGCAAGCTGTTCGATCGGGTAGCCGCGGTGCAGCAGGATACCGTTATCACCGTCGATATAGGTGATCTTCGACTCGCATGAGGCGGTCGACATGAAGCCTGGGTCGAAAGTAAAACGGCCCGTGGCCGTCAGGCCCCGTACGTCGATAACATCGGGACCAACGGTGCCGGTTAAAATGGGCAGCTCGACGGGGGCTGCGCCCTCGATGATCAACTGCGCTTTTTTGTCAGCCATGTGGCCTCCTATTTATGCTTCAAATCATCAGACAGACCCCCCACGCAGGGCCCGCACCACTATAGTGAGATAAATTCAGATGTCAATTTGCCTAAAGTCTTGCTCCAGAAGGCTTTAACCGTACTTTTTCCTCGAAATTACCTGCCGTTTACGCCTTTTATGCCGCCAGCGCAATGCGCTATTAGGGTGAGGAGTGCGCGTTGTCATTAGTTGCCTAACTGTCTATACTCGGCCTCCGACCGCCAGGGGCTTTTGGGCCCGTTTTGATGGGGGTCGCACTCCCTGGGTGGTGGTTACCTGACCAGTGCACTCCCCAACAACTTTGCCCTGATTGTTAGGGGCTCTTCAGTGTGAAAAAAAGCCGTGAATAGCCAACGACCTGTAAACCTAGACCTAAGGACCATCAAACTCCCCATCACCGGCGTAACGTCGTTCCTGCACCGTGTATCCGGCATCATCCTGTTTCTTGGCCTGGGCATCATGCTTTATGCATTGAGCAAATCCCTGGGTTCGGAAGAAGGGTACGCCGAGGTGAAGGCATGCTTGACCAGTCCGCTGGCCAAATTCGTCGCCTGGGGCCTCCTGTCCGCTCTGCTTTATCACCTTGTGGCCGGTATTCGCCACTTGATCATGGACATGGGTATCGGTGAGACGCTGGAAGGCGGCAAGCTGGGCTCGAAAATCGTCATCGCCATTTCCGTGGTGCTGATCGTTCTGGCGGGAGTTTGGATATGGTAACCAGCGTTACGAACCTGTCGCGTTCGGGCCTCTATGACTGGATGGCGCAACGTGTGTCTGCGGTTGTTCTCGCGGCTTATTTCATCTTCCTGATCGGGTACCTCGCGGCGAACCCTGGCATTGGCTACGCCCAATGGCACGGCCTGTTCGCTCACAACGGGATGCGCATCTTCAGTCTGCTGGCCCTTGTAGCCCTGGGCGCTCACGCCTGGGTTGGCATGTGGACCATCGCGACCGACTACCTGACGCCGATGGCGCTGGGCAAGTCCGCGACAGCAGTACGGTTTCTCTTCCAGGCAGTATGCGGCGTCGCGATGTTCGCTTACTTCGTCTGGGGTGTGCAGATTCTTTGGGGTATCTGATTCATGGCTAACACAGTTAATACGCTTTCATTCGACGCCATCATCATTGGCGGCGGCGGTGCCGGCATGCGCGCTGCGCTGCAACTGGCCCAGGGCGGTCACAAGACTGCCGTGATCACCAAGGTGTTCCCGACCCGTTCCCACACCGTTTCGGCCCAGGGTGGCATCACCTGCGCCATCGCCTCCGCCGATCCAAACGATGACTGGCGCTGGCACATGTACGATACCGTCAAGGGTTCCGACTATATCGGTGACCAGGACGCTATCGAATACATGTGCTCCGTAGGCCCGGAAGCGGTCTTCGAGTTGGAACACATGGGTCTGCCGTTCTCCCGTACCGAACAGGGTCGCATCTACCAGCGTCCGTTCGGCGGTCAGTCGAAAGACTTCGGTAAGGGTGGCCAGGCCGCTCGTACCTGTGCCGCAGCCGACCGTACCGGTCACGCGCTGTTGCACACCCTGTACCAGGCCAACCTGAAGGCCGGCACCGTATTCCTCAACGAATACTACGGCGTCGACCTGGTGAAGAACGAAGACGGTGCCTTTGTAGGCATGATCGTTATCTGCATCGAAACCGGCGAAACCTCTTACGTGCGGGCTAACGCCACCGTATTGGCGACCGGCGGTGCAGGCCGTATCTACTCTTCGACTACCAACGCCCTGATCAACACCGGTGACGGTATCGGCATGGCCCTGCGTGCAGGCGTTCCGGTACAAGACATCGAAATGTGGCAGTTCCACCCGACCGGCATCGCCGGCGCCGGTGTACTGGTTACAGAAGGTTGCCGTGGTGAAGGTGGTTACCTGATCAACAAGAACGGCGAGCGATTCATGGAGCGTTATGCTCCGAACGCCAAAGACCTTGCCGGTCGTGACGTTGTAGCCCGTTCCATGGTTAAAGAGATCATCGCCGGTAACGGCTGTGGTCCCGATGGCGACCACGTGATGCTGAAGCTCGATCACCTCGGTGAAGAAGTGCTGCACAGCCGTCTGCCAGGCATCATGGAGCTGTCCAAGACCTTTGCCCACGTTGACCCGGCTGTTGCGCCGATCCCGGTTGTTCCAACTTGCCACTATATGATGGGCGGCGTTGCCACCAACATTCATGGCCAGGCGATCACCCAGGACGCCGACGGCGTTGACCAGATCATCCCTGGTCTGTTCGCGGTAGGTGAAGTGGCGTGCGTATCGGTTCACGGTGCCAACCGTCTGGGCGGCAACTCGCTGCTCGACCTGGTGGTATTCGGTCGCGCCGCCGGCCTGTTCCTGGAACAGACCCTGAAGGAAGGCGTTGATTACGCGCGTCCACGCCAGTCCGACATCGACGCTGCCCTGGCACGTCTGGATGGCCTGAACTCGCGTACCGATGGCGAAGACGTTGCCTCCCTGCGCAAAGAACTGCAAAGCTGCATGCAGAACTACTTCGGTGTGTTCCGTACCGGCGAATACATGCAGAAAGGTATCGCCCAGCTGGCTGACCTGCGTACGCGCATCGCCAACGTCAAGATCAACGACAAGAGCCAGGCGTTCAACACCGCTCGAATCGAAGCCCTTGAGCTGCAAAACCTGCTGGAAGTGGCTGAAGCGACTGCGATCGCCGCCGAGGTTCGTAAAGAATCCCGTGGTGCTCACGCTCGTGAAGACTATGAAGACCGCGACGACGAAAACTGGTTGTGCCACACCCTGTACTTCCCGGGTGACAAGCGCGTAACCAAGCGTGCCGTGAACTTCTCGCCGAAGACGGTTCCGACGTTTGAACCGAAGATTCGGACTTACTAAGGGTGGCTGCCATGTTGAAAGTCAGTGTTTATCGCTACAACCCTGATCAGGACGCTGCGCCGTTCATGCAGGAATTCCAGGTCGATACCGGTGGTAAGGACCTGATGGTGCTGGACGTGCTGGCCCTGGTTAAAGAGCAGGACGAAGGTTTCTCCTATCGTCGCTCTTGCCGTGAGGGTGTTTGCGGCTCCGACGGCATGAACATCAACGGCAAGAACGGCCTGGCATGCATCACGCCGCTGTCTTCCGTGGTGAAAGGCAACAAGTTGGTTGTTCGTCCGCTGCCAGGTTTGCCGGTTATCCGTGACCTGGTCGTCGATATGAGCATCTTCTACAAGCAATACGAGAAGGTTAAGCCATTCCTGCAGAACGACACGCCGGCTCCGGCCATCGAGCGTCTGCAGACTCCGGAAGAGCGCGAGAAGCTGGACGGTCTGTACGAGTGCATCCTGTGCGCTTGCTGCTCGACTTCCTGCCCGTCCTTCTGGTGGAACCCCGACAAGTTCCTGGGCCCAGCTGCCCTGCTGCAAGCGTACCGCTTCCTGGCAGACAGCCGTGACACCAAGACTGCCGAGCGTCTGGCTTCGCTGGATGACCCGTTCAGCGTATTCCGCTGCCGCGGGATCATGAACTGCGTCAACGTATGTCCCAAAGGCCTGAACCCGACTAAGGCCATTGGTCACGTACGTAGCATGCTGCTGCAAAGCGGCGTGTAACCGACGTTGTAGTAAAAGCAGGACCGTTGTGCCCGTAGATGCTACGGCGCAGGCTTCAACCGGCGCCGTAGTTTTAACTTGAGCAGCGACTTACAAAGACGCGGCTCTTATTTTGAAGAAATGAGACAAGCAGGGGCATTCGGGTTGGTACCCGAACTATCAGCGTGATCCTAAGTGGCTTGTTTTGGTCGCTGCACTTGGCCTTTTGCAAGCAAACTCGGTGTTTTCGCCGGTGGTGTCCCCAAATCGAGGGTGACCAAGCATGCAAGAAAGCGTGATGCAGCGCATGTGGAACAGCGGCTATCTTTCAGGTGGTAACGCTGCCTATGTGGAAGAGCTTTATGAGCTCTACCTGCACGACCCTAACGCTGTGCCAGAAGAATGGCGCACCAAATTTCAGACGTTGTCTTCAGACGGCAACGCTGCCACCGATGTATCGCACGCAACAATTCGCGATCAGTTCGTGCTGCTGGCAAAGAACCAGCGCCGCGCCCAGCCGGTTTCTGCCGCAAGCGTGAGCAGTGAGCACGAGAAGAAGCAAGTTGAAGTACTGCGACTGATCCAGGCCTACCGTATGCGTGGCCACCAGGCAGCCCAGCTTGACCCGCTGGGGCTGTGGCAGCGTCCTGCACCTGCAGACCTGTCGATCAATCATTACGGCTTGACCAATGCCGATCTTGATACGACCTTCCGTGCCGGCGACCTGTTCATCGGCAAAGAGGAAGCGAGCCTACGCGAAATTCACGAAGCGTTGCAGCAGACATATTGCCGCACCATCGGTGCCGAATTTACGCACATCACTGATTCCGAGCAGCGCCACTGGTTCCAGCACCGCCTTGAAGGCGTGCGTGGTCGCCCGGTGCTGTCTGCGGACGTCAAGAGCCACTTGCTCGAGCGCGTCACTGCAGCGGAAGGCCTGGAAAAATACCTGGGCACCAAATACCCGGGCACCAAGCGTTTCGGCCTGGAAGGCGGCGAAAGCCTGATCCCGATGCTCGACGAGCTGATCCAGCGTTCCGGTTCCTACGGCACCAAGGAAATCGTGATCGGCATGGCCCACCGTGGCCGCTTGAACGTGCTGGTCAACACCTTCGGCAAGAACCCGCGCGAGCTGTTCGACGAGTTCGAAGGCAAGAAGAAGGTCGAGCTGGGTTCCGGTGACGTTAAATATCACCAGGGCTTCTCGTCCAACGTAATGACCACCGGCGGTGAAGTTCACCTGGCCATGGCGTTCAACCCATCCCACCTGGAGATCGTTTCTCCAGTGGTCGAGGGGTCGGTACGTGCGCGCCAGGATCGTCGTAACGATTCCACCGGTGAGAAGGTCCTGCCGATTTCCATCCACGGTGACGCGGCGTTCGCCGGTCAGGGTGTGGTCCTGGAAACGTTCCAGATGTCGCAGACTCGCGGCTTCAAGACCGGCGGTACCGTTCACATCGTCATCAACAACCAGGTGGGCTTCACCATCAGCAACCCGCTGGACGCACGCTCTACCGAGTACGCGACCGACGTTGCCAAGATGATCCAGGCGCCGATCCTCCATGTGAATGGTGATGATCCGGAAGCCGTGTTGTTCGTGACCCAGTTGGCCATCGATTACCGCATGCAGTTCAAGCGTGACGTGGTCATCGACCTGGTCTGCTACCGTCGTCGCGGTCACAACGAAGCGGATGAGCCTAGCGGCACCCAACCGTTGATGTACCAGCAAATCACCAAGCAGCGCACCACCCGTGAGCTGTATGCCGATAGCCTGATCAAGGCCGGCGTGGTGGACGATGCACGTGTTCAGGCGAAGATCGATGAATACCGCAACGCGCTGGACAACGGCCTGCATGTCGTGAAAAGCCTGGTTAAAGAGCCGAACAAAGAGTTGTTCGTTGACTGGCGTCCGTACCTGGGCCACGCCTGGACTGCGCGTCACGACACCTCGTTCGATCTGAAGACCCTGCAGGAACTGTCGGCCAAGCTGCTGGAAATCCCAGACGGTTTCGTCGTACAGCGCCAGGTTGCGAAGATCTACGAAGACCGTCAGAAGATGCAAGCCGGCGGCCTGCCGATCAACTGGGGTTACGCTGAAACCATGGCGTACGCGACCCTGGCGTTCGAAGGTCACCCGATCCGCATGACCGGCCAGGACATCGGCCGCGGTACGTTCTCGCACCGTCACGCTGTGTTGCACAACCAGAAAGACGCGGGCACCTACATCCCGTTGCAGAACCTGTACGAAGGCCAGCCACGTTTCGACCTGTACGATTCGTTCCTGTCCGAAGAAGCCGTACTGGCGTTCGAATACGGTTACTCGACCACCACGCCTCAGGCGCTGGTGATCTGGGAAGCCCAGTTCGGCGACTTCGCCAACGGTGCCCAGGTGGTTATCGACCAGTTCATCACCAGCGGCGAGCACAAGTGGGGCCGTCTGTGCGGTCTGACCATGCTGCTGCCACACGGTTATGAAGGTCAGGGTCCGGAGCACTCCTCGGCCCGTCTGGAGCGTTACCTGCAATTGTGCGCCGAGCACAACATCCAGGTGTGCGTGCCGACTACCCCGGCCCAGATCTACCACTTGCTGCGTCGCCAGGTGATCCGCCCGCTGCGCAAGCCGCTGGTAGTGCTGACGCCGAAATCGCTGCTGCGTCATAAATTGGCCATCTCGACCCTGGAAGATCTGGCGGATGGTTCGTTCCAGACCGTTATTTCAGAAATCGACACCCTGGACGCGGCCAAGGTCACTCGCCTGATCCTGTGCAGCGGCAAGGTTTACTACGATTTGCTGGAAAAACGCCGTGCCGAAGGCCGCGAAGACATCGCCATCGTGCGGATCGAGCAGCTTTACCCGTTCCCGGAAGACGACCTGATGGAGGCCATCGCGCCTTACACCAACCTCACCAATGTGGTGTGGTGTCAGGAAGAACCGATGAACCAGGGCGCGTGGTACAGCAGCCAGCATCATCTGCGTCGCAGCATCGGCAATCACAAACAGGCACTGGGCCTGGAGTACGCCGGTCGTGATGCTTCTGCTGCACCTGCGTGTGGTTATGCGTCGATGCACGCCGAGCAGCAGGAAAAACTGCTGCAAGATGCTTTCACTGTTTAACGCCTTCGCGCTGACTGAAACCGAATTTTAAGGACCCACAGATAATGGCTATCGAAATCAAAGCCCCGTCATTCCCGGAATCGGTTGCCGATGGCACCGTTGCCACCTGGCACAAGAAACCAGGCGAGGCCGTCAAGCGTGACGACCTGATCGTCGACATCGAAACCGACAAGGTCGTGCTCGAAGTGTTGGCTGAAGCTGACGGCGTGCTGGGCGCAATCGTTGCCGAAGAAGGCGCTACCGTCCTGTCGAACCAGGTACTGGGCTCGATCGAAGAGGGCGGTGCTGCTGCCGCTGCTCCTGCTCCTGCCGCCGCTGCTGCACCGGCTGCTGCCGCAGCTCCAGCTGCTGCACCGGCTGCGGGTGGCGAAGATCCAATCGCTGCACCGGCTGCGCGTCAGCTGGCTGACGAAAACGGCATCAACCTGGCGTCCATCAAGGGCACCGGCAAAGATGGCCGTGTGACCAAGGAAGACGTGGTTGCCGCCGTTGAAGCCAAGAAAAACGCTCCAGCTGCTGCGCCTGCCAAGGCTGCCGCCCCGGCTGCCGCTGCTCCTGTGTTCGCCGCTGGCGACCGCACCGAGAAGCGCGTACCGATGACCCGCGTGCGTGCCACCGTGGCCAAGCGCCTGGTTGAAGCACAGTCGAACATGGCGATGCTGACCACGTTCAACGAAGTCGACATGACCGAAGTCATGGCCCTGCGTTCGAAGTACAAGGACCTGTTCGAGAAGTCCCACAACGGCGTACGCCTGGGCTTCATGTCGTTCTTCGTGAAAGCGGCCACCGAAGCGCTGAAACGCTTCCCGGCAGTCAACGCTTCCATCGACGGCGGCGACATCGTTTACCACGGTTATGCTGACGTCGGCGTTGCCGTCTCCAGCGACCGTGGCCTGGTGGTACCGGTTCTACGTAACGCCGAGCTGATGAGCCTGGCTGAAATCGAAGGCGGCATCGCCAACTTCGGCAAGAAAGCCCGTGACGGCAAACTGACCATCGACGAGATGACCGGTGGTACCTTCACCATCACCAACGGTGGTACTTTCGGTTCGATGATGTCGACTCCGATCGTCAACCCGCCACAAGCTGCGATCCTGGGCATGCACAACATTCTGCAGCGTCCTATGGCGATCAACGGCCAAGTGGTTATCCGCCCGATGATGTACCTGGCGCTGTCGTACGATCACCGCCTGATCGATGGTAAAGAAGCCGTGACTTTCCTGGTGACCATCAAGAACCTGCTGGAAGACCCGGCTCGTCTGCTGCTGGATATCTGATAAAGCGGCGGTGCGCCGTACCACCCGGTCTGCCGCGAGGCGGGCCGGAGTGCGGCTCACGGCTTGAAGCTTTTAGCTAAAGAGGATTTTTTTTCATGTCGCAGAAATTTGACGTTGTAGTGATTGGCGCAGGCCCTGGCGGCTACGTTGCCGCCATCAAGGCCGCACAACTGGGCCTCTCGACTGCTTGCATCGAAAAATACACCGACAAGGAAGGCAAACTGGCGCTGGGCGGTACTTGCCTGAACGTTGGCTGCATTCCTTCCAAGGCGCTGCTGGACAGCTCCTGGAAATTCCACGAAGCGCAAGACGGTTTTGCCATCCACGGCATCAACCACGCTGGCGTGACCATGGACGTGCCAGCGATGGTCGGCCGCAAGGCCAACATCGTTAAAGGCCTGACTTCCGGCGTTGCTACCCTGTTCAAGGCCAACGGCGTTACTTCCCTGCAAGGCCACGGCAAACTGCTGGCCGGCAAGAAAGTTGAAATCACCAAGCCTGACGGTTCGACCGAAATCATCGAAGCCGAGAACGTGATCCTGGCTCCAGGTTCGCGTCCAATCGACATTCCACCGGCTCCGGTCGACCAGAACGTGATCGTTGATTCGACCGGCGCCCTGGAATTCCAAGCGGTTCCAAAACGTCTGGGCGTGATCGGCGCTGGCGTGATCGGCCTGGAACTGGGTTCGGTCTGGTCCCGCCTGGGTTCCGAAGTGACCGTGCTGGAAGCCCTGGACACGTTCCTGCTGGCTGCCGACACCGCAGTGTCCAAAGAAGCGCTGAAAACCCTGACCAAACAAGGTCTGGACATCAAGCTGGGCGCTCGTGTTACCGGTTCCAAGGTTAACGGCGAAGAAGTTGTCGTGACCTACACCGACAAGGATGGCGAACAGACCATCACTTTCGACAAGCTGATCGTAGCCGTTGGTCGCCGTCCGGTGACCACTGACCTGCTGGCTTCCGACAGCGGCGTGAACATCGACGAGCGTGGTTTCATCCACGTTGACGATCACTGCGCTACCACCGTGCCGGGCGTCTACGCCATTGGCGACGTGGTTCGCGGCATGATGCTGGCGCACAAGGCTTCCGAAGAAGGCATCATGGTTGTCGAGCGCATCAAGGGTCACAAGACCCAGATGAACTACGACCTGATCCCGTCTGTTATCTACACCCACCCGGAAATTGCATGGGTCGGCAAGAACGAACAGCAGTTGAAAGCTGAAGGCGTTGAAGTTAACGTCGGCACCTTCCCGTTTGCCGCTTCTGGCCGTGCCATGGCAGCCAACGACACCGGTGGTTTTGTCAAAGTCATCGCTGATGCCAAGACTGACCGCGTATTGGGCGTCCACGTGATTGGCCCAGGCGCAGCAGAACTGGTTCAGCAAGGCGCAATCGGTATGGAATTCGGCACCAGCGCCGAAGACATCGGCATGATGGTTTTCTCCCATCCGACCCTGTCCGAAGCGCTGCACGAAGCCGCGTTGGCAGTGAATGGCCATGCCATCCACATCGCCAACAAGAAGAAGCGCTAAGCGAGATAATAAGAAACCACGGCGGTTGCCCGTCGTGAGCCTTGTGCGCAAGACTCACCGCGGAATATCCGCTGGACGCAGTCTTGCGCAGTTTCACCACCCAGGGTTCAGGCCTTTGGTGGTTTGACTGTGCAAGCAGCAGTCACAGGTGGCGCGGCACTCAATAAAGAGCGCAGCGCCGAATGCGCAGTACCTAACGAAGACGGTAATAAGCATGAATCTTCACGAGTATCAGGGTAAGCAGCTGTTCGCTGAATACGGCCTGCCAGTATCCAAGGGTTACGCAGTAGACACCCCGGAAGCAGCAGCAGAAGCTTGCGACAAAATCGGCGGCACCGAGTGGGTTGTCAAAGCCCAGGTCCACGCTGGTGGTCGCGGTAAAGCGGGCGGCGTTAAGCTGGTTCGCAGCAAAGAAGACGCCAAAGCCTTCGCTCAGCAGTGGCTGGGCAAGCGTCTGGTGACTTACCAGACTGATGCCAATGGCCAGCCAGTCACCAAGATCCTGGTTGAATCGTGCACTGATATCGCTAAAGAGCTGTACCTGGGCGCTGTCGTTGACCGTTCGAGCCGTCGCATCGTGTTCATGGCCTCCACCGAAGGTGGCGTGGACATTGAGAAGATCGCTGAAGAAACCCCAGAAAAAATTCTGAAAGCCACTATCGATCCACTGGTTGGCGCTCAGCCATTCCAGGGTCGCGAGCTGGCATTCCAGTTGGGTCTGGAAGGCAAGCAAGTTGCCCAGTTCGCCAAGATCTTCGTAGGTCTGGCCAAACTGTTCCAGGATCACGATCTGGCCCTGCTGGAAGTGAACCCGTTGGTGATCAAGGCTGACGGTGATCTGCATTGCCTCGATGCCAAGATCAACATCGACGCCAACGCCATGTACCGTCAGCCTAAGCTGAAGACTTTCCACGATCCGTCGCAAGACGATCCGCGCGAAGCGCACGCTGCCAAGTTCGAACTGAACTACGTAGCCCTGGAAGGTAACATCGGTTGCATGGTCAACGGTGCTGGCCTGGCCATGGGTACCATGGACATCGTCAACCTGCATGGCGGCAAACCAGCCAACTTCCTCGACGTAGGCGGCGGTGCCACCAAAGAACGCGTTACCGAAGCGTTCAAGATCATCCTGTCCGACTCCAACGTCGCTGCAGTACTGGTCAACATCTTCGGCGGCATCGTTCGTTGCGACATGATTGCCGAAGGCATCATCGGTGCAGTGAAAGAAGTCGGCGTTAAAATCCCGGTTGTTGTGCGCCTTGAAGGTAACAACGCTGAACTGGGCGCTAAAGTACTGGCAGAAAGCGGTTTGAACATCATCGCTGCTACCAGCCTGACCGACGCTGCTCAACAAGTTGTCAAAGCTGCGGAGGGCAAATAATGAGCGTCCTGATCAATAAAGACACCAAGGTTATCTGCCAGGGTATTACCGGTTCCCAAGGTAGTTTCCACACCCAGCAAGCCATCGAATACGGCACCAAGATGGTGGGTGGCGTTACTCCTGGTAAAGGCGGCACCGAGCACCTGGGCCTGCCAGTGTTCAACACCGTGAAAGATGCTGTAGCTGCCACTGGCGCCACCGCCAGCGTGATCTACGTTCCAGCTCCTTTCTGCAAGGACTCCATCCTGGAAGCAGCATTCGGCGGCATCAAGCTGATCGTTTGCATCACCGAAGGCATTCCTACCCTGGACATGCTGGACGCTAAAGTTAAGTGCGACGAGCTGGGTGTAGTCCTGATCGGCCCTAACTGCCCAGGCGTGATCACTCCAGGCGAATGCAAGATCGGCATCATGCCAGGTCACATTCACTTGCCAGGTAAAGTCGGTATCGTTTCCCGTTCCGGCACCCTGACCTACGAAGCTGTCAAGCAGACTACTGACGCCGGTTTCGGTCAGTCGACTTGCGTCGGCATCGGCGGTGACCCGATCCCAGGCTCGAACTTCATCGACATCCTGAAGCTGTTCCAGGAAGACCCGAAGACCGAAGCGATCGTAATGATCGGTGAGATCGGCGGTTCGGCTGAAGAAGAAGCGGCTGCCTACATCAAGGCACACGTGACCAAGCCGGTTGTTTCCTACATCGCTGGTGTGACTGCCCCTGCTGGCAAGCGCATGGGCCATGCTGGCGCAATCATCTCTGGCGGCAAGGGTACTGCAGACGAGAAGTTTGCTGCCCTGGAAGACGCAGGCGTTAAAACCGTGCGTTCGCTGGCAGACATCGGCAAGGCTTTGTCCGAGCTGACCGGTTGGGCTGTCAAGTAAGCCTCGCGCTTAACTGACGCTTCACCCCACAAAGGCCACCTTCGGGTGGCCTTTGTGCTTTCTGCCGGTGGGTGGAGATCAACTTGTGGGAGCGGGCTTGCTCGCGAAGGCGGTGTGTCAGTCAGCTCATGAG
>NZ_JBSVWQ010000069.1:0-27739 GCF_054071215.1 Pseudomonas sp. SDO5522_S412
CACATTTGGATATCCACTCGCCGTTGGATCACTGCATCCAGGGCGGCGGTGGCGGTTCTCCCGACGCCTTGCTCGGTGGCGCATCGTCTGCCGCACGAGTTGCTGACCCTCTGGCAGGACCGGGGCCGTGCGAGTGCCGACCTGAAGGCGCTGGCCCGCCAGCATATCGATGAGCTGAACCAGAAGATCCGCGAGTTGGGGCAGTTGCGCGATACGTTGCAGGACCTGGTGGAACACTGCCAGGGCGATCACCGGCCGGATTGCCCGATTCTCAAGGAGTTGGCGTCGGGCAGTTGTTGCACCTGAGCAAGTTTAACCAGGCATGCACGGAACCTAATGTGGGAGCGGGCTTGCTCGCGAATGCGGAGTGTCAGTCAATACATCAGTTGACTGAACCAGCGCTTTCGCGAGCAAGCCCGCTCCCACATTTGGATATCCACTCGCCGTTGGATCACTGCATCCAGGGCGGCGGTGGCGGCTCTTCCGACGCCTTGCTCGGTGGCGCATCGTCTGCCGCGCGAATCGCCTGGCGACGCTCTTCATCGAGCCGCGCCGCTTCGATCTCGCGGATAACACCGCCCACGTCAGCCAGCTCTTCCGGTTCGTCGAACTCGCCGGTCAACACACTGGCCGGGTGCAGAGTGCCGGCTTCATACAGCGCCCACATCTCCTTGGCGTACTTGGTCTTCTTCAATTCCGGGGCAAAGCGCCCGAAGTAGGAAGCCATGTTGCCCACATCCCGTTCCAGCATGCTGAACGCGTGGTTGTTGCCCGCTGCATCCACCGCCTGAGGCAGGTCGATGATCACCGGGCCCGTCGGCGTCAGCAGCACGTTGAACTCGGAAAGGTCACCGTGCACCAGGCCGGTACACAACATCAGCACGATCTGGGTAATCAGGAAGGCGTGGTATTCGCGGGCCTGGTCCGGCTCCAGCGTCACGTCGTTCAAACGTGGCGCCGCGTCGCCGTATTCATCGGCCACCAGCTCCATCAGCAGCACGCCTTCGAGGAAGTCGTACGGCTTGGGCACGCGAACACCCGCACCGGCCAGGCGAAACAGCGCCGCTACCTCAGCGTTCTGCCAGGCATCTTCGGTTTCTTTCTTGCCGAACTTGGAGCCCTTGGCCATGGCCCGGGCCTGACGGCTGTTGCGGACCTTGCGGCCTTCCTGGTATTCGGACGCCTGACGAAAACTTCGTTTATTCGCCTCCTTGTAGACCTTGGCGCAACGTAACTCGTTGCCGCAGCGCACCACGTAAACAGCTGCTTCTTTACCACTCATGAGTGGGCGCAGCACCTCGTCGACCAGACCGTCCTCGATCAGGGGTTCAATGCGTTTAGGAGTCTTCATCAGCTTTTATTGTGGGTCCTTTATTACCAAACACGCGTATGGCACTCGTTATACGGCAATCCTCTCGCCGCGGGGAGAGGGTACCGACCTTTGACCGCTTAAGAATGCATCCAATATGCCAAATTGACCGGCGGCCCGATCATAGCCGAGATCAGCGCTCAATAATCGCGGTGACGCCCTGGCCCCCGGCGGCGCAGATCGAGATCAGGCCCCGGCCCTTGCCGGCTGCGTCCAGCAGCTTGGCCAGGTTGGCGACGATACGCCCGCCCGTGGCAGCAAACGGATGGCCGGCGGCCAATGAGCTGCCCTTGACGTTCAAGCGGCGGCGGTCGATAGAGCCCAGCGGTGCGTCCAGCCCCAGGCGGGTCTTGCAGTATTCCGGATCTTCCCAGGCTTTCAGTGTGCACAACACTTGGGCAGCAAAGGCTTCGTGAATCTCGTAGTAATCGAAGTCCTGCAGGGTCAGGCCATTCCTCGCCAGCAGGCGAGGCACGGCGTACACCGGCGCCATCAGCAGGCCTTCGGCGCCGTTGACGAAATCCACCGCCGCCGCTTCGCCATCGCGCAGGTAGGCGAGAATCGGCAAGCCGCGCTCCTTGGCCCAGGCTTCACTGCCCAGCAGCACCAACGAGGCGCCGTCGGTCAGCGGTGTCGAGTTACCGGCGGTGAGGGTGCCCTTTTCACTGCGCTCGAAGGCGGGCTTGAGGCTGGCGAGTTTTTCCAGGGTCAGGTCGGGGCGCAGGTTGTTGTCGCGGGTCAGGCCAAGAAAGGGCGTGAGCAAATCGTTTTGCCAGCCTTCGGCGTAGGACGCGGCCATTTTCAGGTGGCTTTCCAATGCCAGTTGATCCTGCTCGGCGCGGGGGATCTGCCAGGTCTGCGCCATCAACTCGCAATGCTGGCCCATGGACAACCCGGTGCGCGGTTCGCCGTTGCGCGGCAGCTCCGGCTTGAGGTGATGGGGACGAAGTTGTAACAAGACTTTAAGTTTATCCGCCATGGATTTGCTGCGATTGGCTTGCAGCAGGATTTTGCGCAGGCCCTCATTCACCCCGATAGGCGCGTCGGACGTAGTGTCGACGCCGCCGGCAATCCCGCTTTCGATCTGCCCCAGCGCAATCTTGTTCGCCACCAGCAACGCGGCTTCCAGCCCCGTGCCACAGGCCTGCTGAATATCGTAGGCCGGGGTTTGCGGCGACAGGCGCGAGCCCAGCACGCACTCGCGGGTCAGGTTGAAGTCGCGGGAATGCTTGAGCACCGCCCCGGCGGCCACCTCGCCAATACGCAGGCCGTGCAGGTTGTAGCGTTCGATCAGGCCTTCGAGGGCGGCGGTCAACATCGCCTGGTTGCTCGCCGTGGCGTAAGGGCCGTTGGAGCGGGCGAAGGGGATGCGGTTACCGCCAATGATCGCTACACGGCGCAATTGAGTCATGGAAAGCTCCCTTGAGGTTATGGGGTGAATCTCTGAGCCTAGCCTAGGCTCAATCGAACGACTTTCACCTATTGATGGTCCACCGTTTGAACCCCAGCACTCGGAGAGCGTTCCATGTCTGACCGTTATATCGACTTCGCCAACTCCAGCCTCGGCCATCGCCTGGTCGCCGCCATTGGCCTGCCGTCACCGGTACGCCTGGAACGCTGGCAGGCCGGACGCCTGCGCCCGGTGGAGGGTGCGCTGCTGATCGGCGGCGGCCCGCTGGCGACAAAAATCCTGCCATTCGCCAACAAGCTGACCGACGCTATCTATAGCTACGCCACCGAACCGTCGACGGCAACCACCTGGATTCCCGGCCACGGGCCCAAGCTCAAGGCCGTGGTATTCGACGCCAGCCAACTGCAGCACACCGATCAACTCAAACAGCTGCGGGAGTTCTTTCAGCCGTTGATGAAGAACCTCGACCACAGCGCGCACCTGGTGATCCTTGGCCGCGCCCCGGAAAGCCTCGGCGACCCGTTTGCCGCCAGTGCCCAACGGGCCCTTGAAGGCTTCAGCCGGTCGCTGGCCAAAGAGCTGCGCAGCGGCGGCGTCCTGCAATTGCTGTACGTGGGCGACGGGGCCGAGGATCAATTGGAGGGTGCGTTGCGGTTCTTCCTCTCGCCGAAAAGTGCCTATATCTCCGGCCAGGTCATTCGCTTGAACCCTTGCGCGACCCAGGTCGCGGACTGGACGCGCCCGCTCGCCGGGCACAAGGCCCTGGTGACCGGCGCCGCCCGCGGCATCGGTGCCTCGATCGCCGAAACCCTGGCCCGCGACGGTGCCGAGGTGATCCTGCTGGACGTGCCACAAGCCAAGGCCGACCTCGATGCCCTGGCCGCGCGCCTGGGCGCCCGCAGCATCGCCCTGGATATCTGCGCCGAAGACGCCGCCACCCAACTGATCGAACACCTGCCGGACGGCATCGACATCGTGGTGCACAACGCCGGCATCACCCGCGATAAAACCCTGGCCAACATGACGCCGGAATATTGGGACGCAGTCTTGGCGGTCAATCTCAACGCGCCGCAAGTGCTGACCAAGGCGCTGCTGGACAGCGGCACCCTGCACGACAACGGTCGCGTGGTGCTGCTGGCATCCATCAGCGGCATCGCCGGCAACCGCGGGCAAACCAACTACGCCGCGAGCAAGGCCGGGCTGATTGGCCTGGCCCAGGCTTGGGCGCCGTTGCTCGGTGAGCGCGGGATCAGCATCAATGCCGTGGCCCCAGGCTTTATCGAAACCCAGATGACCGCACACATTCCCTTCGCCCTGCGTGAGGCCGGGCGCCGCATGAGTTCGCTGGGCCAGGGCGGCTTGCCCCAGGACGTCGCCGAGGCGGTGGCCTGGCTCGGCCAGCCGGGCTCGGGCGCGGTCAGCGGGCAGGCACTTCGGGTGTGCGGGCAAAGTCTATTGGGAGCGTAAGCATGGAGTGGCACACATTAGGCAGCACCCCGTTCCTGCCGCCGCTGTATTGGCGCGCGGCACTCAAGCGCAAGATCACCGGTACCACGTTGCCCGAGCAAGGGTTGCGCTGCCGAGTCAGTGTGAACCCCAGGGAAGTCGCGGCCTATCGCAAGGTCTGCGGGTTTGCCGACAGCCCGGTCTTGCCGGCCACCTATCCGCATATCCTGGCATT
This sequence comes from Pseudomonas sp. SDO5522_S412, assembly GCF_054071215.1. Taxonomy (NCBI): domain Bacteria; kingdom Pseudomonadati; phylum Pseudomonadota; class Gammaproteobacteria; order Pseudomonadales; family Pseudomonadaceae; genus Pseudomonas; species Pseudomonas sp. SDO5522_S412. Next base: position 4,462 of record NZ_JBSVWQ010000069.1, read on the forward strand.
CGGCCTGCAGATGCAATTGCTCACCGACAAGGCATTTCCTTTCCCGCTGCTGGGATTGATCCACCTGAGCAACCGGATCCGCATCCTGCGCCCGTTGGGCGGTGTGAGTGACTTGACGGTCGGCGTTTACGCGCAGAATTTGCAGCCCCATGCCAAGGGCGCGACATTCGATATTGTGACCACAGTCGAAGATTCACTGGGGCTACTGTGGGAAGCGCAAAGCCGGATGCTCTGTCGCGGTGTGAAACTCGATGGCGAAGCAACGGACAACCCGCTGCAACCCCCTGCTGCTGTCGCCGAACTGACCCGCTGGAAAGCCCCCGCCGATGTTGGCCGCCGCTACGCCCGGGTGTCCGGCGACTACAACCCGATTCACTTGAGCGCCCTCACTGCCAGGTTATTCGGCTTTCCCCAGGCCATCGCCCATGGGCTGTGGAACAAGGCCCGCACACTGGCGGCACTGAGTGAGCATTTGCCAGCCGCCAATCTCGAGATAGATGTCGAGTTTAAAAAGCCGGTGCGCTTGCCCAGTGAGGTAACGTTGTTCACGAGCGCCCCCGGCTCCAGCGGTGAGCTGCAACTTAAAGGCGCCGGGGACATTGAACACATGGTCGGCCGCTGGCGGCCCATCGCCTGATAAATTGTATATATACATCTTAAGTTATAGCGAGCTATCGATAGCTCGCTACTCTTATCAACTCATTGATTTTAATAAACTTACAACTTAAACACCGCTGCCTTCTACACCCTTGGTATTAGTCGTTAAGCAAACTAACTCTTCGTGTATATAAATCGTTAATACCAAGTTGAGCGTTGCGAGAGCGCGCACCCGGGACTGTTATAGCCATAACGGACGAATGTATCGCTGTCCCTAGAAACAGCGAACTTCGAAAACAACAAAGGCTGTACCAGGTGCAAGGAACTCAATCATGAAAACTCAAGTCGTGTTGTGGAAAGCAAGTACCGCGCTGGCCCTGATTCTGGCAGTAAGCCTCGGAGGCTGCAGCAGCGGTGGTGGTGGTCATCACAGTAGCGTCGCAGCCTCCTCTCCGGATGCTGGCGGCGGTACTGGCGGTGGAACAGGTGGAGGCACCGGCGGCGGTACCGGTGGTGGCACTGGCGGCGGCACTGATGGAGGTACCGGTGGTGGCACCGGCGGCGGCACTGGTGGAGGTACCGGTGGTGGCACTGGTGGAGGCACCGGCGGAGGCACCGGCGGAGGCACCGGCGGAGGCACCGGCGGAGGCACTGGTGGAGGTACCGGCGGCGGTACCGGCGGCGGTACCGGTGGTGGCACCGGCGGCGGCACTGGTGGAGGTACCGGTGGCGGCACTGGCGGTGGTACTGGCGGTGGTACTGGCGGCGGCACCGGCTCGACCACTCCCCTGGTCACCGGCCAGGTAGTAGGCGCTGTGGGCGGTGTCGTCGGTAATGTCGGCACCACGGTAGGTAACCTGGGCACGACCCTGACCACGGTTCCCATTGTCGGCACCACTGCCGGCGGGCTGGTCACCGCGACAGGCACCGCCGTCAACAGTATCGGCGGCGGCTTGAGCAACGGCCTGGGCACGCTGGGTACCAATAGCAACTCCGTGGGCACAACCGTTGCCGGTGTGGCCGATGGCGTTGCCGACCTGGGCACCGGCGTTTCCAACACCGGCAAATCCCTGGGCACCACCCTCGGCGGCATTCCCGTCGTCGGCGGCTTGACCGGTGGCGTGGGCGGTGCGGCAGGTGGCGTGGTTGATCAGGTCGGCCAGGCCGTCACCATGCTCGGCGATACCTTGAGCACTGCCAGCACCACCGGGCCATTGGGCAGCGTGACCAATACGGTGGGTAAAAGCGTATTGGTACCGGTGGTCTCCCTGGTGGAAAACACCACCGGCAACCTGGGCAATAAAACAGGCCTGGGCAACCCGGTCGGCGGCGTACTGGATAAAGTCGGCTCCACTGTCACCGGCCTTGGCGGCCAGGTGGCCAGCGCCGGCGGCGCAGGCAACCCTGTCGGGACACTCGTCGGTGGCGTGTTGACGGGTGTTGGCACCACCCTTGATAAGTCGAGCGGTTACGTCAACCCGGCCACCACGACCCCTCAATCGGGCCTGCCTGAACTCGTCGGCGGTCTTGTCGCCAACGTCGGCAACGGCCTGAATGCCGGCAACACCAACGGCACTGTCAGTGCAGCCGGTGTAACCGGTGGCCAAGTGGGTAACACCGTCGCGTCGCTCGGCACCCTGATCGGTGGCAATGGCGTGGCCAACACTGCAGCCACGGCTCCTGTTGCAGGCCTGGCGACCAATGTCGGCACCGCACTCAACCCAGTGACCTCGGGTGTTGCCAACCTGACGCAAAACATCGGCACCAGCACCGGGATCGGCGCACCGGTGAATGGTCTGGTTACCCAGGTCGGCGGCGCAGTCAGCAGCCTGGGCACCAACCTGACGGCGGCGAATGCCAATCCGGTGACTAACGCTGTGGGCGGTACCCTGAATGCCGTCGGCAATACCGTCGGCTCGGTGGGTGGCCTGGTAACCGGCGGCACCAGCAGTAACGGTGGCGGTCTGCTCGGTGGCTTGAACGTGGGTGCCGGTGCCACCGCTACGGGCACTGCCAATGCAAATGCAAACACAGGCGGCGGCCTGGGAGGTCTGCTCGGTGGGCTGACCGGCAAAAAATAGAATTGCACCTGGCCATTAGACGGCCTCCCCTACAGCGCCTACGCTTGGTTGAGACGAGAGATTCCAACGAGTCTCTCGTCTTTTTTATTGGCCAATGAATGGCTTTGCGAACCGTGTCCCAGAACCCGGCGGGCCTAGCGAAAACGCTGCAGCAGTTTTGACCATGGAGTGTCCTATGCGCGCCTTGACGCCTTTGTTTCTGCTCACCCTCATTGCTGCCAGCGTCCATGCCGAGACCCTGCCCAGCTACCTCAACAGCAACGACACCATTCGCAACCTGCCGGTACCCAACCTCCCCGCCGATGCCTATCGCCCGGTCACCCCACAGACACAACTGCCCGAGCCGGCGGCAACACAGGGCCAGCCATTGTTGATGGACACCAAAGTGACCATCCGCAAGCTGCAAATCGACGGTGGGGCGATCTACCCGCTCCAGGATGTGGCCAAGGTTTTCGAACCGCTGATTGGCCATGAAACCAACCTGGCACAACTGATCGAAGCCACCCGCGGCATCACCCGCCGCTACCAGCAGGACGGCTATCTGTTGTCCTACGCGTACCTGCCCGACCAGCGCTTCGAAAACGGCCTGGTGCGCGTGGTGCTGGTGGAGGGCTACATCAAGGATTACAACGTGCAGGGCGACATTGGCTCGGTCTCGGCCTACGTCGACAAACTGGCGGCCAAGCTGCTGGCCGAGCGCCCGCTGACCCGCAAGACCTTCGAACGCTACACCACCTTGATGGGCCGCATTCCAGGTGTAACGCTGCAGGCGCAAGTACCGCCGCCGGGCACCACCGATGGCGGCACGCGCATGCAGATCCAGGCCTCGCGCAAACCCTTCACCAGCAGCATGAGCATGACGGACGACAGCCGTGGCGGCCTGCAAGCCCTGATCACCGGCACCAGCAATTCCCAGACATCCATGGGCGAACAACTGAGCGTCAGCGGCCTGTTCCCGCCCGGCGAGGACAAGGAGCACTACTACCGCCTGGGCTACAGCCAGTTCGTGAATGCCGAGGGCACTCAACTGGTGGTCAACGCCGAGCGCTACCGCGCCGACCCGCGCAGCAACGTGCAGCTGGACGGCGGTTTTGAACTCAAGCCACACCAGGAGGTTGACCGCTACTCCGTCGGCCTCAGCCATCCGCTGATTGCCTCCCCTACCGAGTCATTGACCCTGGGCACGCGACTCTATGCCGTGGACCAGACCACCCGTTATCAACTGGTGGGTTTCCCGCAACGTTTCGACCTGGAAACCAACCTGCGCGCCCTGGCGTTCGAAGGTGACTGGCGCAAATCCGACACGCGCCAACTGCGCATTCTCAGCGCCGGCCTGTACCAGGGCATCGACGGCCTGGGCGCCAGCACCCGGAGTGACTTCGAGGGTATAAAACCCGACATCGACTTCTTCCGCCTGCGCGTCTCGGGCGTACAGAGCGACAAGTTCTTCGACAACTGGCAAGGCGTGGCATCGGGTGCCTTCTACTGGAGCAACGACACCCTGCCCGACAGCGAACGCGCGACGTTCGGCGGGCAGAATTTCGGGCGTGGCTACCCGGATGACCAGGGCTCGGGCGACAAGGGCTGGGGCGTGGCGTATGAGGTCAACTACAGCTTCAACCGCAGCGGTGAATGGGTAAAAATCCTGCAGCCGTACGTGGTGCTCGACAAGGCCAAGACCTGGTTCAACGAACTGCCGGCCAAGGGCAACAACATGTCATCGGCAGCGGTGGGCCTGCGCTTCGGGGATAACAAGTACTACAACATCGCGCTGGAAGCGGCCAAGCCAATGTCGGATATCGCCCTCGACAGCTTCAATCGGCGGCCACGGTATACGCTGAGTTTCAGCTACCAACTCTGAACCCTGTGGGAGCGAGCTTGCTCGCGAAGAACGTCCAGCCAACGCGGGGAACCAGACTGCCCGCGTTATCGTTGACGTTTTTCGCGAGCAAGCCCGCTCCCACACAAGCTCACTCCTACATCAATCTGATCTTGGGGATGGGGAAGAGGTTGTTGAGGGTATCGATCAAGCGCACCAGGTAGATCGGCTTGCGGAACAGGTCCAGCACCTGCAGACGCAGCATGTCACTGACATCATCCATCTCGGCGTGGCCGGACATGACGATCACCGGCAAGTGCTGGCGAGCGGTGTGTTCGCGCAGACGCTTGATCAAGGAAATACCACTTTCCTCGGGCATGCGCAGGTCGGTAATCACCAGTGCGATATCGGGGTGCAGGGTCAGCTCCTGCAAGGCAAAGGTGACCGAGGTCGCGGTAAAACAGACAAAGCCTTCATTCTCCAGCGACTCGGCCAGTTCAATAAGGGCGTCCTCTTCGTCATCCACCAAAAGGATTTGTTGCCGGGGAGGCGAAGAGGAGTTCATGTGGAAATGCCTGATACGCAATAGATCATTCAGCGGAACCTGCACGTGTTTGCGCGAGTACCTGGGTCAGGTATGAATGGCGCCTTGTATCGAAGTAAATACGTTGGTTACCGCCGTCTTGATGGGTGTAATAAAGGCAGCCAGCGCCACGGCAACCATCGCCGCAACCAGTGCGTACTCGATACCCGATGCGCCCTCTTTGGAATAGAAAAAAATCTGGACTTTGATGAAACCCATGCGAATAAGATCAAGGAACATAATGACTTCTCCTTTGCGCCCACGGCGCTGGTATCGCGGCATCACAAAAATGATTTCGGTGTGCCACTAGAGCATTGTCAACAAACCCCAGACCAACAACTGTAAGAACTGATTAATCACAAAGTATTAGTCGGCCGGCTGACGCCAAAAATCCCACTTTCGCAGAGGTTTCTGGAGATATTTTTCGCCCGGTAATGGCGTTTTGTCTTAGCTGAACTACCTTCAAATAGCGAAATAGTTAGAAGCTTGAAGCGATCCGGATACGCAAGCATTAGTGGGAACAGCAGTGGATGCAGCAGGAAAGGGAGAGCCTTCATGAACAGTCGGATTAGCTTGATCCTCGCCGGGCTGCTGTTGGTAGGTGCACTGATTGCAGGCTACTGGGGCCTGGTACTCAGCCGCCCTGCCCCTGTCGCACCGCCCGTGCCCCAAACGCCTGAAGTCGTGCAACCCGTAGCCGAAGACCAGACACGCCAACCCGTGGTGGTGCTGGCCCATGACGTTGCACCTTTTGTTGCGCTCACCGCCGCCGACCTGACCCTGGAAAAACTGCGCACGGTTCCCGCCGGCAGCCTCACCAGCCTCGACCAGGCCGTGGGCAAGATCCCGTGGCGGCCGCTGTCGGCCGGGACCTGGCTGACCGAGGAGAGCTTCAACTCCGGCGGCACCCTGGCGCGAATGATCCGCCCTAACGAACGCGCGCTTGCCGTCGCCGTGGATGAAGTGATCGGCGCCAGCGGGCAACTCTCCCCGGGGGACTATGTGGACGTCCTGCTCTTCCTGCGCCAGGAAGCCAGCAACCCGCAGCAGTCCGCACAAATCGTGGTGCCCGCCTTGCGCCTGCTGGGCGTCGGCGATCAACTGGGGCTGACCAACGACGGCACGCCCGGCTCCGTGCCACCGACCACCCCAGACGAAAAACTCAAGGCGCAGCAGAGTCGCGCCAGCGCGCGCACGGTACTCCTCGCCGTACCGGAGGAGCTCCTGAGCCGGCTGATGCTCGCAGCCCAGTCCGGCGTATTGCGCCTGGCTGTGCGCAGTGCCGACGAACAACTGCTGAGCCAATACTGGGCCGGTGAAACGGAGTCCGCGACCCACCTGGAAAACACCCGGCGCGAGCTCTACCAGTTCAACCAGCTGGCCTTCAGTACAGCGCCGGTCAACGGCCTGAGTCCCGCCGGCAATGGTGCGCCAAGGCGTTCAGGCGTCGAAGTAATACGTGGCAATCAGGTTACCCAACAAACGCCCTGAAAGAGCTAAGGATGCCTTGAATGAGCAGTCGTTTCGTGTGGTCTTTTTCGCGAATTTTCTGGGCACTTCTCACCCTGAGCCTGCCCGTCGGCGTTGCACTGGCAGCACCCGGCAACTGCACGGGCCTGGGCCAGCTGCCGGCGGTGCTGGAGGTGGGTGAAGGCGCTCAACAGGCTATCCAGTCGCCGGTGCCGATTACGCGGCTGGCCATTGGCGATCCGAAAGTGGCCGATGTGCAGGTCAACGGCAACCAGGCGTTCCTGCTCACCGGCATCGCCTCGGGCACCACCAGCCTGATGGTCTGGACGGCCTGCTCCAGCAGCCCGCGCCAAAGCATGGTGTTCGTCAAGGGCAAGGCCACGTCAGCCCTGACCAGCCTGGCCCTGGCGCCGTCCGATGACCCGACGCTGCCCAGCCAGGTGCAAACCGACATCCGCTTTGTGGAAGTGAGCCGCACCAAACTCAAGGAGGCCAGCACCTCGATCTTTGGCCGGGGCGGCAACTTTCTGTTCGGCGCCCCGAACAATGTTGCCAACGCGGCGGCCACAGGATTCCGTGGGCTCCCGGTGAACAACGACACCTTCAACATTGGCTTTGGCGGCGGGCGTGTCTCGGCCATGATCAACGCCCTGGAAAGCAGCGGTTTTGCCTACACCCTGGCCCGGCCGAGCCTGGTGGCGCTCAGTGGACAAAGTGCGACCTTCCTCGCCGGTGGTGAAGTACCGATCCCGGTGCCCAGCAGCGGCAGCAACAGCATCTCCATCGAATACAAAGAGTTCGGTATTCGCCTGACGCTGACCCCGACCGTCATCGACCATGGGCGGATTTCCCTGAAGGTCGCGCCAGAGGTCAGTGAGCTGGACTACAGCAACGCGGTCACCATCCAGGGCATCTCCGTGCCGGCCCTGACCATCCGGCGCACCGACACCAGCATCTCCCTGGCCGACGGCGAAAGCTTCGTGATCAGCGGCCTGATCAGCACCAACAACAGCTCCAACGTGAGCAAATTCCCGGGGCTGGGTGACATCCCGGTCCTCGGTGCGTTCTTTCGCGACTCCAGCATCAACCGCCAGGAAAAAGAGCTGCTGATGATCGTCACCCCGCACCTGGTACAGCCGCTGGCCGCCAACGCCCAGTTGCCCTCGTTGCCTGGGGAAAAACTGCGCAATTACGACCCTAACTGGTACCGCCTGTATTTCCTCGAAAACGGCAATTTCGACCGCCGCAGTGGACTGTCCGAATGAGTGAGAGCCTGAGCCAGACCTTTTTGGCAATTACCCGCAACACCACGGATCTGGAATGGCTTCAGGGCGCACTCGCGCCCCTGGGGCAAGTGGTCAGCGCCGGTGCCGGCAGCCTCGACGAACTGTTGGCACTGGTAGACGTGACGTTCGCCAACCTGGTGTTCATCGGCCTGGACCGGGAACACGTCACCACCCAGTGCGCCCTGATCGAAGGTGCCCTGGAAGCCAAGCCGATGCTTGCCATCGTGGCCTTGGGCGATGGCATGGACAACCAGCTTGTACTGAACGCGATGCGCGCCGGCGCACGGGATTTCGTGGCCTACGGCTCGCGCTCCAGTGAGGTTGCCGGCCTGGTTCGGCGCCTGAGCAAACGCTTGCCGGCGGTCACCCCGAACGCCCATTTGGGCGGGCTGACCGTGCTCTACGGCACCCAAGGCAATGCCGACGGCGCGCTGATCGCCAGCCACCTGGCGCTGGTGGTGCAAAAAAGCGGGCAGCAAACGCTGTTGCTCGACCTGGGCCTGCCACTCGCTGACAGCCTCGCACTGCTGGGGCTGGAGAGTTCTTTTCATTTCGGCGACGCCCTGCGTCACTTGCGGCGCCTGGACTCAACCCTGATCAACAGCGCCTTCACCACCGCCGAAGCCGGTCTGCGCATCCTCGCCTACCACAACAACGATGAGCCCCTGGAACGAACCAGCGCGGCCGAGCTGTACATGTTGCTCAGCGCCCTGCGCCAGCACTTCCAGCACATCGTGGTGAACCTGACCGGCCAACCCGACAGCGAAGCCTTGCGCACCTTTGTCAGCCATTGCGACAAACTGCTGTGGTGCACCGACCAAAGCGTGCCGGACTGCCGTCGCAACCTGGCCGTACTCAACCTGTGGCGGGAAAAAGGCATGAAACTCGACCATGCCCGCCTGCTGGTCGACCGCTACCTCAAGGGGGCCGCCCCGGACTCGGAGGCACTGGGCAAGAGCTTCGGGCTGGAGGTAATCGCCGTACTGCCCTGGAGCCCGGAAGTGCGCCTGAGTGCCAAAAACCAGGCCCAGACCCTGTTCGCCCTGGCCCCACGGGAAGCCCTGACACAGACGTTGCGCAGCTTGGGCGAGCGCCTGGCAAAACGCTCCGAGGGCCTGGAAAAACCCTCCACCAATTGGCTCAACCGCCTTCTGGGGACCAAATGAACGGCGAGAAGCTGTTTGGCGTCGCCCCGCGCGGCAGCGTCGGCAACACCGATCACGACGGCCTGAAGCTGGTGCTGCATCGCTACATCATCGATGCCATCGAGGATTCGGGAAAAAATCTGCTGGAAGGCACACGCCAGTCCCTGGCGCAGTTTGTGATCGACAAGGTGGCCGAATACATCACACGTATGCACCTGGCGATTTCCCGCTATGAGATGGAGCGCCTGGCCGAAGAGATCGTCGATGAGCTGACCGGTTTCGGCCCGCTGGAAGTGCTGCTGCGCGACCCGACCGTCACCGAGATCCTGGTCAACGGCCCGCACCGGGTATTCGTCGAGCGCGATGGCCTGCTGCAACAAAGTGACTTGCGCTTCATTGACGACCACCATGTCGAGCGGGTCATGCAGCGCATCCTCGCGCCCCTGGGACGCCGGCTGGATGAGTCGTCGCCGATGGTCGATGCGCGCCTGCCCGATGGCAGTCGGGTCAATGCGATCATTCCGCCGATTGCCCTGGACGGGCCGTGCCTGTCGATTCGAAAGTTTCGCAAGGACATGCTTAAAAGCAGCGACCTGGTGGCCATGCAAACCATCGACCAGGCCATTTTCGACTTTTTCAAGGAAGCCGTCGGCAAGCGCTGCAACATCCTGATCAGCGGCGGTACCGGCACCGGTAAAACCACACTGCTGAACATTCTCAGCCAGTTGATCAACCCCCGCGAGCGCCTGGTCACCATCGAAGATGTGGCCGAGTTGCAACTGGGCCATCCCCACGTTGTGCGCCTGGAAACCCGCCCACCCAATGCCGAGGGGCATGGGGAAGTGAAGGCCAGTGACTTGATCCGCAACGCCCTGCGGATGCGCCCCGACCGGATCATCCTCGGCGAGATCCGGGGCGTGGAAGTCATCGATGTGTTGACCGCCATGAACACCGGTCACGACGGCTCGATGAGTACCGTGCACGCCAACAACGCCCAGGACGCCTTGCTGCGCCTGGAAACCCTGGTGGGCCTGACCGGCCGGGTCGTCGCGGAAAAAACCCTGCGGCAAATGATCTGCGCGGCGCTGGATGTGGTGATCCAGCTGACGCGCCTGCCCGATGGCCGCCGCTGTGTCAGCGAAGTGGTGGAAGTGGTGGGCATCCGCGAAGACGTGTACGTCACCAACACCCTGTTTCGCCACGACAAGCGCACCGGCTTTGGCTTCCTGCGCGAAGCGGTCAACCCGGCCGGTGACAAGTTGCGTCACGAAGGTCACCTGCCGGTGTAGGAGGCAACCCGATGATCGGTCCGATTCTGCTCGCCCTACTCGCCGTAGCCCTTCTGGTGCTGGGGATAGGCCTGATGCGCAACGGTTTGCGCAAGGCCCAGACCGACCGGGTATTGGAACGCCTGGCCGAAGGGCAACCCCAGGCCAGGAAAGACAACGCGGTGACCACCAGCCTGGAACGCACGTTTATCCGTGCAGGCCTCGGCCGGCCAACCGAGCGCCTCGGCCTGTGGCTGACCCTGTGGGCCTTTGGCGCCCTGCTGGGGGGGCTCGTGGGCCAGTGGATAGGCTTGTTTGTAATGGTGGCGGCACCGCCCTTGGCACTGCGCCTGTACATCGCCGTACGCTACCAGCGGCGGCTGCGCCGGATGATCGAACAACTCCCGCAATTGCTCGATCACGCCGTACGCAGCCTGAAATCCGGACGCACCCTGGCGGACGCCATCCTGAGCGGAATCGATGCCAGTGACGACCCGTTGAAAAAGTCCATGGGCCGTATCAAGCGCAATGTGCAATTGGGTGTCAGCCTGCCGGAGGCCGCTCATGACTATGCCGAGTTTTATGAACAGGATGAATTGCGCCTGTTTGCCCTGGGCCTCAAGGTCAACCACCGCTACGGCGGCAACGCCAGTGAGCTGCTGGAAAACCTGATCAAGATGATCCGCGAGCGCGACCAGGGCGCACGGCAATTACGCGCCATGACCGGTGAAACCCGGGTGACCGCGCTGGTGCTGGCGGTACTGCCGGTGAGTGTCGCGGGCTACTTCCTGCTCGTTAATCCGACGTACCTGATGGCCATGTGGGATGACCACAGCGGCCAACGCCTGATGCTCGGTGCGTTCGCCTTGCAAGTCATCGGATGCGTGGCGCTGTGGCGCATGTTGCGGAGTATCTGAGATGGCGATACTGATCAGTGCCGTATTGTTTCTTGCCGCGTTATCACTGCTGCTGGCGAATATCCTGAGCAGTCGTCGTCAACAACGCGTGGTCGCCCAGCGGCTGCAGGGCGAGCCAGGCCGTAATGACAAAATGAGTGAGTGGTTGCACCAGTTGGGCAGCACCCGGATCGGCCAGCGCACCATCAGCCTCGATAACGAAACCCAAATCCTGCTCAACCGCATGGGCTGGAGAAAAGCCAGCCAACGCTCGATGTTCGCCGCTTGCCAGATCGGTTCACCGATAGTTTTGCTGGGCCTGACCGCGATGACACTGGAGCTGTTCTTTCCCGGCACCGAGCATGGGTGGGTGATCTCCCTGCTGGGCCTGATCATTGGCTACTTGCTGCCCAAGCGAATACTGGTGGCACTCGCCAAAAGGCGCCAGGGGAAAATCTCCCGGGAAGTAGCGACCTTCATCCCCCTGGTGCGCATTCTGTTTGAGTCAGGCATGGCCGTGGAGCAAGCGCTGCGGGTCATGGCCTACGACGCGCAAAAGTTGCTGCCGGTACTGACCGCCGAACTGCGCCTGGTGCTGGCACGCGTCGATTCCGGGCTGGAACTGGGGGAGGAATTGAACAAGGCCAGCCAGATGCTGGACGTGGATGAACTCAGCGACACGTGCCTGATCCTCCAGCAACTTCTGCATCAGGGCGGCGGGGCGATGAAGTCGCTGCAATCGCTCAAGCAGTTGCTGGATGACCGGCGCCTGACCCGCCTGCAGGAATACATTTCCAAGATGTCCGCCAAAATGTCCGTGGTGATGATGCTGTTCCTATTTCCCGCATTACTGATCGTATTGGCCGGCCCTGGCTTTATCGCCATCGCCAAAGCCTTCGTGCCTTGAGAGGACATGCAATGAAGACATTGATGGTCGCCTGCAGCCTGTTGTTGTTAAGTGGTTGCGCCAGTAACGGGCAACTGCCGTGGGCGGGTTTCAGCGCGCAGGGCAGTTGTGCCAAGCCCAACTCCGATCAGGAGTTATCGCTGAACCTGGCCGACGACATGGCCAACGAGGGCAAGCTGCACGCCAGCTTGGCCAACCTGCAAAACCTGCCGGACAACCTGCCCCAGGTGCGCCAGCGCCAGGCCAAGGTGTACCGCCTGCTGGGCCGCAGCGAAGCCGAACCGTTGTACCGCAGCCTGCTCGGCACCTGCATGGCTGCCGAAGGCGAGCACGGGCTCGGCCAGCTGGCAGCGGCCAGGGGAGACAACGGCCAGGCCATGGCGCACTTGCAACGCGCGGCCAGGATGTCGCCCACCGATGAGAAAATCCGCAACGACCTGGGCGTGGTGTACCTCAATCAACGGCGCCTGGAAGACGCGCGCTTCGAATTCCTCACGGCCATGGAACTCAAGCAGAGCGACCAACTGGCCGCGCTCAACCTCGTGACGCTGATGATCTACCAGGACAACTGGGAACAAGCCGCGCAAGTGGCCAGCCGCATGGGCCTGAGCCCGGAACAAGTGACGCAAGCCCAGGCCCGGGCGCAGCAACTCAAGGCGCCCGTCTCAACGGCGACAGCGCCAAAAGATCAGGTCGCAACCGTAGGCGACGTGCTGCAAGCGCCGGTCAAATAGGTCTCTGAAGGGAGTACACACGATGAAACTCACACTGCTCGCCACGCTGCTGTTCGCCAGCCTGCCGCTGACGGTGCTGGCTATTGAGCCGGGGCCTTCTTCGCCACAGCAAAAACAGACCGAAGGCTGGCTGCAACTGCAGGTCAGTGGCGAACGGGCGTCTTCCACCCCGCAAAAGGCCACGCCCGCTGAACGCGACCTGGCCATGCAACGCCTGCTGGACAGTTACAAACACACTATTCCTGAGTACTACGACCAGAAACTGGGCGGCAACACCCCAAGCGGCAGCAACTAATGCGCAGTGACGCGCTGGCGCGCCGCAGAATTGTTCGGCGATAACGCCAGCGCCAACTGGGTTCGGTTGTGCATATGGGTCAGGCGCAGCACTTGGGACACGTAGAGTTTCACGGTGTTTTCAGTGATGCCCAGCTCACAGGCAATCTGGTAGTTGGTCTGGCCCTTGCCTACCAGCCTTGCAACATCCAGTTGGCGGGGCGACAACTGATTGAAGATCGCCGGTATTTCAACCCGGTCAGTGTCGCTGACTTCACCCTCGGCTTCAGTCGACAGGCCGGATTGCGGACTGCTGCGCACCTTGTCGAGGTCATGATAAAGGTCATCGATGGACGCCGAGAGAAACTGCAGCTTCTGGTTCAGGTGCCCCAGGTCGAGATCTTTCTGCCGGTCCTGCAGCGCGACCACCTGGCGTTGCAACCCTTCGAGCAGCTCGCCCAAATTGATCGGCTTCTGGTAGTAATCGGCAATCCCGGCGCGCAAGGCCTTGATCACGTCCTGCTTGTCTGCACGCCCGGTCAGCATGATGGCCTCAAAGACCCGTTGCTTGCCGGCCAGGTGTTGCAGGGCCTGGACCAGTTCGATGCCATCCATCTCGGGCATATGCAGATCGCACAGCACCAGGCCGATCTCGGCATCGTCGCGAAAACGCTCGATGGCTTCCTGGCTGGATGCGCAAGGGACGCAACGGTAACCGTTGCTTTCAAGAAATTCGCAAAGCTCTTCCACGATCAAAGGCTGATCGTCCACCACGAGCACTTTCACTTGAGAGGTAAGCTTGTTCACGCGCTACTCCATGCCTGGCAAGCAAAAGGACCGATGTATCCATTCCGACCATTTTTCCCATACAACTTACCCATAAACGTAGACGTACTTTCCTACTATGTACATAGCGTTACCCTACGTGGCGACTAATGGGATCCAAAACCAGGACAGGCAAAAACCGATCAGTAAAAACGGCACGAACGGCTGCCTGGCCGAATGTGCCGGATCAAGGTACTGCAAGGTGTTCCTAAGCCCTTGATTCATCAGCGGCCACACCCTGGGCGCCAGCAACAGCCAGGCTGCGCTCGCGAGGCCGGCGCCGATAAAAGTGCCCAGTACGTAGAGGTAGTCGGTTGCCAGCCCCAATGCCGCGATCAGCTTCACGTCACCGGCGCCCAGGCGGCCCAGCGCGTACCCCGGCAGGGTGAACAACAACGCCAGGACAAAGGCCACACCGCCCTCGACAGCCGGTGCACCGAGCCAGGTCGTACCGCTCCAGAACAGGTAACCCAACGCCAGCAAGGCTGCGCCGAGGGTCAAACGGTTGGAGACCTGACGTAGACGGATATCTTGCACAGCGCACAGCGCGAGCCAAACGACCAGGACGAGGCTTTGAATCACGTAAAAAAAATCCCTTTTTGCTGAATGATTCTATGCTGATATCAGGTAGTTGTAGTCAGGGTAGACGAGTCATGAAAAAAGGCCTCGCTAAAAAGCAAAAAGGTGCCGCCGCGCTGGAGTTCGCGATGGTCTTCATGATTTTTTTTGCCATTTTTTATGGCCTGGTCAGCTACAGCTTGCCGTTATTGCTGATGCAGTCCTTTACCCAGGCCGCCGCCGAAGGCGTAAGACGTAGCGTCGCGCTGGACCCCGCCACGCCTGGCTACGTCACGGCACTGCCGCTGCAGGCCGTCAGTGCGGCGCAGGCACAACTGGCGTGGATCCCCTCCCAGTTCAAATTCCTTCCCGGGTACGTGACGGCCGTCTACAACTCGTCAGGCGTGTTGACGGTGTACATCAACTACCCGACGTCCAGCCTCCAAAGTGTGCTGCCGTTCCTGGTACTGCCAGGCATCGGTACCGTCCCCGCCCTGCCTCCCACGCTGTCTGCCCAGTCGAGCATGCAGTTTTGACCTCAGGCGATAAACTCTTCGGCCGCCTGCTCGGACGTGGCAACCAGCTGCCTGCTGACGCACCGGCAGCGATCCCGGCAACCGCCGCGTTGTTGTTTTACCTGGACGCCCAGGGCCGCGTAATGGATGTCCATGGCCCGCTTCGCCATCGACTCGAACACCCCGCTGCGCAACAGCAACAGGCACCCTCGCTGCTCGACTACCTCACTGCGGCGAGCCGCCTGGTGATCGAGGGCACGCCCAGCGACTGGCAGGGGCAAAGCCTGGACCTGGAGCTCAAGGGGCTCGCCGGGCAAACCCTGCATACCCGTGGCTGGGTTCAACCCGAAGGCAAGGGCTGGCTCCTGCAATTGCTGGACATTGGCGACCTGATTGCCCATCGCCAACTCACCCAGGTGCGCGAACACAATCAACGGGTGAGCGACCAGATCAGCGAGCAACTGCGGGTCTGCAGCCTGGTGCGCCTGCCCGAAGTACTGCAAGACACTCTGCAGGCTATTTCCCAGCACTGGCACATCCCCTGCGTCGCCATCGCCTTGCTGGATGAGCAGGGCCAGGCGTGGTGCATCGAGGGCTGTTACACCGCCCACGATGCGCCGGTACTCTGGAGCAACGGCCAAGCCCTGGGCTCCAGCCTCGACAGCCTGGGCGGCACGGCGCCAGTGAGCCTGGAGGTAAACCGTGGCCACAGCGAACACCCACGCCTGCAAGGCCTGTTTGGCAATACCGATGGTTTTCTGGTGCCCTACCGCGACGGCCTGGGCGTGGGCGCATGGCTGCTGTGCGGGGTGTATCACCGCCAGGAACACACCAGCGACCGTGACTGGTTGCAACTGACCGCCGCCCTCGCGGCACCGCTGCTCGGCCGCCTGCGCGAACTGCGCCATCAACAGCAACTGGAACGCCTCGACGCGCTGCAAGGATTGCTCGGCACCGGCTGGTGGGAGCTGTCCCCACACACTGAAGACCTCGAACTCGCCCCACCGCTGCTGCACACCCTGAGCCAAGGCGAGGCCATCACACAGCTATCGCTACCCATGTGGCTCAAGCTGATTCACCCTGCCGACCGGGAAGAACTCGCCAGCCGCCTGCAAGACCTGAAGACCCTGGGCAAACCGCTATCCACCAGCGTGCGCCTGCAACGTGCCGACGCGGCGCTTAACCCCATCTGGTATCGCGTGCAAGGGCAAGCGTTGGGCTCGGGTGAGCATCGCCGCCTGGTGGGCTTCATGCTCGACATCAGCGACATAAAAAACCAGGAGCAACAGGCCGCCGCCGCCCACGCACGCCTGGATAACCTGATCGCCAGTTCCCCGGCTGTGATCTATGTGCAGCGCTACGTCGAGGGCACGCTGCAACCGGTGTTCTTCAGCGACAGCTTGCTGCCGCTGCTTGGCCGCACCCTGGCCGACTTCACCCCGGCGACGCTGAACCAGTGGATCCACCCCGAAGACCGCGACCTCTACTTCGACCGTACCCGCCAACTGCTGCGCGAAGGCAGCGTGCGCAGTCGCTACCGGGTGCTCGACACACAGGGCAATTACCACTGGCTGCTGGATGAAGCCCGGCTGCTGCGCGACGACCTCGGGTTGCCCGTGGAAGCCGTGGGCCTGTGGCTGGATGTGACCGAGACGACCCTGGCGGCGCAACGGGTCAAGGAAAGCGAGGAGCGCTATCGAATCCTCGTGGAAGACTCCCCGGCCATGATCTGCCGCTACCTTCCGGACCTGACCCTGACCTTCGGCAACACGCCCCTGGCCAACTACATGGAATGCCTGCCTGGACAGCTGCCGGGCATGAACCTCAGCCAGTGGTTGTCCGAAGAACAACGCGAGGCATTTGTGCAGCGCATCCGGCAGTTGACCCCGGAGTTCCCCGTGAGCACCGCCGAAATCAGCCTGCAACTGCCGGGGCGCACACATGCCTGGTGGGTGTGGTCGGACCGGGGCGTGTTCGACGAACAGGGCCAGTTGCAGGAAGTGCAGGCCGTGGGCCGCGACAACACCGAAGTGCGCCGCTCCCAGCAGCAACTGACCCAAAGCGCCAAAATGGCCACCCTCGGCGAAATGGCCACCGGCCTGGCCCACGAGATCAACCAGCCGTTGAATGTGATGCGCATGGCCATCGTCAACGTGCTCAAGCGCTTGAGCAACGGCGATGCACAGATCGACTACCTGACGGAAAAACTCCAGCGTATCGACTCCCAGGTCCAGCGCGCAGCCCGCGTGGTAGACCACATGCGGGTGTTCGGCCGCCGCTCGGAAGTCGAACAGCAGCCCTTCAACCCGGCGCAGGCGGTGGAAGGCACCTTGTCGCTGCTCACGGAAAGCCTGCGTGGCAAAGGCATAGAACTGCGGGTGACGCAGACGGACATTGCGGTGCAGGTCAAAGGCTACGTCGACCAGCTGGAGCAGGTGCTGATCAACCTGATGGTCAACGCCCGCGATGCCCTGCTGAGCAAACGCGAACACGACCGCGACCTGCAACCGTGGATCTCGGTGCAGATCGAGCAGGACAGCCGCCACGTACGCATCTGGGTCGAGGACAACGGCGGCGGGATTGACCCGCGGCTGCTGGAGCGGATTTTCGAGCCGTTCTTCACCACCAAGCCGATTGGCGTGGGCACCGGCCTGGGGTTGTCGGTGAGCTACGGCATTGTCGAGAACATGGGCGGCCGGTTGAGCGTCGCCAACAGCGAGCATGGGGCGAAGTTCTGTGTGGAGTTGCCGGTGGTTGAAGCCTAATTCACCAGGGCCGCTTGCCCATGGGGCCGGCAACTGAGATTGGCGCCCACTTCCACCGCGTTCAGGTTAACCCCAAGGTTCGACAACAGGCTGTTCACCACCGGGTCCAGAATAGGGCTGAGCACTCCGCCAATCACGGTGCCCAAGGTGCTGTTGAGCCCGTTGAGCACTGTGCCCGCCGTCGTCAATAACCCTCCCAGCAGATTGAACCCCGTTGGCTTGTAGACCTGGAACTGGATACCGCTCAACGCGTTACTGATCGCGCTGAGAAGGCTGGCTGTCGATGAGGCGTAGTACTGCGGCGGCAGGTTGATTTCCGGCGGCTGGAGGTACGTGTGGGGGGGCAAGGCACTTGTCGCAGCGCCCACCGGACTGTTGACGCTCAAGCCCAGGCCGCCCCCGTAAAACGGTTTGCGGGTAGACGGATCACAAGTGGTAGGCCCCAGGCCCAGCAAGGGTTTGAAACAGGTAATGGATCCGATATCCACCACCGGCACTGGAGGAATCGGATTAAGGGTGGTGTTGCTGTTGAACGCGTTGATCAGTTGCGGGCTCTGGCCAATTTGCACGGTAACGATCGAGGCATTGGTCTGGGTGGTCAGGGTCTTGGTAGCGTCGCTGACGCAGGTAAATCCGGTGACATAGCTTTCAGCCGTGCCCAGTTGAAGGACCACATCTATCCTGGCGGCCGGCGGGTTTGAGGATGACGACAGCACCTGCAAATTCGTCATCTGGCAATAACCACCCAGTACACACAGCACCGAACTGATGGTTCCTCCCAGGTTCAAGCTCAACAAGTTGTTCAAAACGTCCGAAAGCGGCCCGACCAAGCCGTTCAGGGCGGCCTGCACCGCGGGAGAATCCAGCGGTGGCAACCCTAACGTCAGGCCGACGCTGATCTGAGCCGTTTTTACGTAAATGCGGGTTGCTGAAGTTTTATCCACGGCAAACCGCGGATCGCCAATAGCGGACAACTGCGGTGGCTGAATCACCTTGACCTGAACACCTGCATTCACCAAGCCCGGAATATTCACCGGGATGGTCGCCACCACCCCGTTCTTGGTATTGGCCAATTGCACAAAGGCTTCGGCCAGCTGGAACACATTCAGGCTGGTGTTCAGCCCCGCCGACACCGCCCCCGTTTGCAGCTGCAGCAGGCTGCCCAGGGTGACATCAAGGTTGCCGATTATCGCGTTGATACTGGTAAGACCGCTGACCGCCACGCTGGCCGTATTGCCTCCGGCACTGAGCACCGTAACGGCTGCGTCGACCAGTTGACTGATCTTGACCGTCTTGGTCAGCAGTTGATCGTAGGCTCCGGCCGTGACGCCCACGTTCAACGCCAACTGGTTGAGGTAGCTGAGCAAGTTGATGTTGGTGTCTACCAGGCCCTGCCAGCCTGCCACGCTCAGGTTCAGTGAGCCGCCCAAGAGTTGGCCGAACAACAGGTTCAGTGCTGCTGATTTGCTCGAGTCCACGGTGACCAGGGTCGATTTGATCGTCAGTTGCGCCTGAGGCGGCAGGATCTTCGGCGCCGCCACCGCGACGGCAGACAACTGGGTGTTGAAGTTATAGCCGCTACCACTGAACAACGCCCAGACCCCCCCGGCAACGCTGGTCATGATCGGGCGCGAGGCAGTCACCTGGATGGCATCGGTCTTGGTCGCGTCTGCGGAGAACACCCGCTGGTTGGTGGCGCCGGTGGTCAGCACGCCGCATTTCACTATCAGGGCGTTTGCTGGCGGGATGACATAACCGTTGCGCACTGCGCTGGCACCGGCATAGGTGGGCGCGGTATTGGTGGCGGGCAGGCAATCCCCCTTACGCTGCACTGCCTCCAGTGCCGCCATATCGGCAATCCCCTGCAACTGGCGTTTTTCCAGGTACAAACGGCTGCTATCAACCACCAGCAACATGAATACCAGCACCATGCCCAGGGTCAAGACCGCCACCAAGCCAACCGCACCGCGCTGCCTTGCAGGCCCGGCGTGGTGACCGGAACGAAGTCGAAGAGACATCGAGCACTCCTTTGCCGGCACACTGCCGAGCGCTTACTCTCCTGTGTTGCTTGGGAGTGTAGTCAAGAGCGGCGGGGGCTGCAGGCCAGTCGCCATAGATCGACGACTGGCGGAGGGCTGATCAGGCGATCAATGCGGCGGGTAGTTGGAAAGCACCTTGGTCACCGTGGCACGAATAGCGGCACTGCGGTCTTGGGGTTCAGGCGAACTGGCGAGGATCTGCTCATCGCTGCCACGCCACACCAGCTTGCCATCCTTGCCGTCGAGCAAGTCAATCTGGATGGTCGCGACCTTGTAGGTGATGTTGCGGGTTTCGTTATACATCGGCGCGCCCCAGTATCCATTCCACGGGCCGCCCCACGCGCCGCCGTAATTGGTGGTGACTTGTTGCTGGCGGTCCTCGACGATCAGGTAGGTCTGCACATTCAGGTCAGCCTTGGTGCCCGGCGCCGCAGGACGCAGGCCACGCTGGTCGAGCTGCTCGCCCACGGCCTGGCGGATGCGCTGTTCGGTGAGGTCACTCTTGATCCGCGGGTCATCCGGGCGGTATTGCAGCGCGGGTTCTTTCCAGCTCCAGCTGCGGTAGGCGCCAAAGTCCCGGCTGGCGTCGAAATCATGGTTGACCTGGCTGGTCTGGCAACCGCCCAGCAACACAACAACAGCAAGTGCAGCAATACGACGAAGCATGGTTTTTCTCCAAAAGACAATCCGGGCCTGAGATGAGAATAGCTGCTAACTGGGTGGGTAGGCAGTCATTGCCTTTTGCATCGCCTCACGCAGCGAGTCGGCGCGCTCGCTGAGGCTGCCCTGGCTCGTGGTTTCGGCGCTGGTGCTCCATACCGGCTGGCGGGTGCGCGCGTCGAACAGGCTGATGCGCGCCACGGCCACCGTCACTTCATAAGTGCGTACCACCGGCACCGTGTTGTACATGCCGTAGCCGTTGCCGTAGCGGTTATAACCGCCGTAACCATAGCCATAGTCGTCCTGGACCTGGCGCAGGCGTTTTTCCAGGCGCACGTCGGCGCTTACCAGCAGGTCGGGGGCGCGGTTGTCATGCAAGGGGCGCAGGCCGCGCTGGTCGAGGGCGCCGCTGACCGCCTCGGCAATCTGCGCCGAATCCGCCCAGGCCGAGCCCGCCGGCAGCTGGTTGTTGAGCCAGGCCCAACTGCGGTAGGCGCCGTAGTCGCGCACCGGCGCCGGGTAGGCGCTGGCATCAAAGGTGTTGGCCGCCTGGGCAGGCGCCGGCGGCATCGGGGCAGACGCCGCCACATACGGGTTGGGGCTTTGGCAACCCGCCAGGCCCAGGCCCAGCAGGATCAGTCCAAGACAGCGCTTCATTTCGACCTCCGCAGACTGGGCCGCTTAAACCGGACGGCAGATCCAGTGCAAATAACGCCCAAGTCCGGCAAAGCTTGGGTGACGACGGTGTGCGAGCTCCATCTCCAACAAATCCTGCAACTCGGCGCGGGCCTGGAATTCCACCGGCATATAGTCGTGGAACACCCGCACGCCACTTTGGGTTTCGACCTGCCACAGGCCCTCTAGTTGCGTCGCCAACTCCCGTGGGTCCAGGGGTTGTTGCGGCGTGAGGCTCTGCTTTTCACCGGCCATGTCGTTCTTGCGCATTTTGCGGAAGTGGCCTTTGAGCAGGTTGCGGTAAATCAAGGCGTCGCGATTGTAGAAGGCCAGGGACAGCCAGCCACCGGGCGCGGTCAACTGGTGCAACACCGGCAGGATCGCATGGGGTTCGGCCAGCCATTCCAGCACGGCGTGGCACAGCACCAGGTCATAGGGTTCGGTGAGCTGGCCCAGCAGGTCTTGCCAGGGGGCTTGAATGAACGTGGCTGTCTGCCCGGCTTCGGCGAAACGCTGGCGCGCGCCTTCGAGCATCGGCTCGGCGGGTTCGGCCAGGGTTACATCGTGGCCGCGCTCGGCCAGCCACAGCGACATATGGCCCAGCCCCGCGCCGATATCCAGTACCCGCAACGGGCGGTCCGGCAGCGCTTCAATCAGGTCGGCCTGCAGCACCGCCAGGCGAATCGCGCCCTTGGCACCGCCGTAGATCTTCTCGGCAAAGCGGGTGGCCAACTGGTCGAAATGACGGTCGCTCATTTGGCAAATCGCCGTTCGCTGTCGGCCAGCTTGGCCTTTACCACCTGATCCATGTCCAACCCCAATTCACTGCACAACAGCAGCAGGTACAGCACGATGTCACCGACTTCCTGGCCGGCATGGGCGAGTTTGTCGGCGGGCAACTGGCGCGACTGGTCTTCGCTCAACCACTGGAATATCTCCACCAGCTCGGCCATTTCAACGCTGGCGGCCATGGCCAGGTTCTTGGGGCTGTGGAACTGCTTCCAGTCGTTGGTATCGCGGATGCGGTGCAGGCGTTCGGTGAGGTGATCGAGGTTCATGGGGGGCTCCTGAAGGTGTATAGCTTCGGGCGCAAGCCGCGCGAAGGCAAGTGAATCCCTGCGGCCCGTAAACCTCTATGCTAGAAGGGAACTAGCTTGGGCCAATAACGAACAAAGGCTCAGGTTCGGCAGCTACGCCCACCGTCTTATCAGGACACACACATGCAAACAGACTTTTTCGGATGGCTGGGTCTCAAGATCGGCCAGATCATCCACTTTATCGTCGAGTTGTTCAGCGGGCTGTTCAATACCCTGTCCCACGCGGGCGGCGACTTTGTCGACGGGCTGTCCAGATCCTTGGGGATGGACACCTCGATCATCAGCATCCTCATGCTGATTATCGGCTTGATGCTGTTGTACTCGGCGGTGCGCGCGTTTATGCGGGCTTCGATCATCATGGGGATTATCTGGTTGATGCTCGGGCTGTGGGTGCTCAGCTGGGTGGTGCATTAATAAAGGGCCAGCAGGGTAAATCCCTTTAATTTGAGGGACGTTTCCGAGACAATCTTTCGGCCTTGTGCCTGTTGGGATGGGTGGCTAGTCTTCGGCCCTTCACTGCATATCAGTGATCGGGTTTAGTCGCCCGGAATTAGTGAGCGCAAGTTGTCGCCATGCTTCATGGCGGCTGTGCGCAGGGCACCTTCGGGTGCGCCGGGTTCCACTAGCCGGTCGACTAACCTGCGTACAGCCGCCACCCTCGTTTAGTCGCGCGGGTGTCAGCTCCTTACCTTCTAGTGGAGTTACACCATGCATAAGCTCGTCCCCGATCCACCCAGCGACCTCCTCAACGACCGCGCCGCCTTCAATCGCGCGCTCGAACATTACCTGCCATCCCAAGGCTTCCACACCATCAACGAAGACCTGAGCTTCGAAGATTCCCTGCTCTACACCGCCAGCCTGCTGAGCAGCGCCTCGGCCACTGCGCTTGATTGCGGCGAACTGCTGGAAAGCCCGCAGCGCGCGAAGATCCTGGCCGTTTGGCACTTGCTGGAAATTGCCAAGACCACCGTCGACCGCTCCATCGAATGCCTGCACCCGCGCAAAACCTGACACTACGCGGTCAAAAATGTGGGAGCGGGCTTGCTCGCGAAAGCGGTGGATCAGCCAATACATCCGGCGACTGA
>NZ_JBSVWQ010000070.1:0-27640 GCF_054071215.1 Pseudomonas sp. SDO5522_S412
TCAGTCGATACATCGGGTGACTGTAACACCGCCTTCGCGAGCAAGCCCGCTCCCACATTTTTTGATCTTCAGCGTTACAGGACAGTGTTTACTTGTCCTTGAACTCCGGCGCACGCTTGGCCACAAACGCCGCCATGCCTTCCTTCTGATCCAGTGTGGCAAACGCCGCGTGGAACACCCGGCGCTCAAAGCGCACGCCTTCGGAAAGGCTCACTTCAAACGCACGGTTCACGCTTTCCTTGACCATCATGCTGATGGGCACCGACTTGCCGGCGATCAGGGTCGCGACCTTCAGTGCTTCGTCCAACAGCTCATCCGCCGGCACGATGCGCGCAACGATCCCGCAGCGCTCGGCTTCCACCGCATCGATAAAGCGCCCGGTCAGGCACATTTCCATGGCTTTGGCCTTGCCCACGGCGCGGGTCAGGCGCTGGGTGCCGCCCATGCCCGGCAGCACGCCGAGGTTGATTTCCGGCTGGCCAAACTTGGCGTTGTCACCCGCCAGGATGAAGTCGCACATCAAGGCCAGTTCACAGCCGCCACCCAGGGCAAACCCGTTGACCGCCGCAATGATCGGCTTGCGGCGGTTGGCCACGCGATCGCTGTCGCTGAACAGGTCGTCGAGGTAGATCTGCGGGTAGGTCAGCTCGGCCATTTCCTTGATGTCGGCACCGGCGGCAAAGGCTTTTTTCGAGCCGGTTAGCACGATGCAGCCGATTTCCGGGTTGGCTTCCAGGCTGTCCAGCGCCTGGTTCAGCTCGCTGACCAGTTGCGCGTTCAGGGCGTTCAGCGCTTGCGGGCGATTGAGGGTGATCAGCCCGACCCGGCCCTGCACGTCCAGCAAAATGCTTTCGTAACTCATAGAGACTCCTCAGAGATTGCGTGAAATGACCATGCGTTGAATATCGCTGGTGCCTTCGTAAATCTGGCAGACCCGCACATCGCGGTAGATCCGCTCCAGGGGAAAGTCGCTCAGGTAACCGTAACCGCCGAGGGTTTGCAAGGCTGCCGAGCAGACCTTTTCGGCCATTTCCGAAGCAAACAGCTTGGCCATGGACGCTTCCACCAGCGCCGGCTTGCCGCTGTCACGCAGGGCGGCGGCGTAATGCACCATCTGCCGCGCCACGGCGATTTGCGTCGCCATGTCCGCCAGGCGGAAGGCCACGGCCTGGTGCTCGATGATCGGCTTGCCAAAGCTTTCCCGCTCGCGGGCGTAGTCCCGGGCCGCTTCAAATGCCGCCCGCGCCATGCCCACCGCCTGCGAAGCAATGCCGACACGCCCGCCTTCGAGGTTGGCCAGGGCGATCCGGTAGCCTTCGCCCTCCTCGCCCAAACGATTGGCCACCGGCACCTGCACATCCTCAAACAGGATCTGGCAGGTGTCGGAAGCATGCTGGCCGAGCTTGTCCTCGACCCGCGCGACGCTGTAGCCCGGCGAGTCGGTGGGCACGATAAAGGCGCTGATGCCGCGTTTGCCGGCAGCCGGATCGGTGACTGCAAACACAATCACGATCCCGGCGTTTTGCCCGGAGGTGATGAACTGCTTGCAGCCATTCAAGACGTAGTGATCGCCCTCCAGCCGGGCACGGGTTTTCAGGCCGCTGGCGTCGGAACCGGCCTGGGGCTCGGTCAAGGCAAACGCACCGAGCATCGCACCACTGGCCAGGGGCTTGAGGAACTGCTCGCGCTGTTGATCATTGCCGAACTTGAGGATCGGCACGCAGCCCACGGAGTTGTGCACGCTCATGATGGTCGAGCAGGCGCCGTCACCGGCAGCGATCTCTTCCAGGGCCATGGCGTAGGCCAGGTAGCCGGTATCACAGCCGCCCCATTGCTCCGGGACCAGCATGCCGAAAAAGCCCAGCTCGGCCATTTCACCGATGGCTTCCTTGGGAAAGCGATGCTCGCGGTCCCACTCGGCAGCGAACGGTTTAAGGCGTTCCTGGGCAAATTGCCGGGCGGCTTCGCTGATTTGCAGTTGTTCGTCATTCGGCAGCATAGGTGCTCCTTAGTACAGGCATTCAACGGCCATGGCCGTGGCTTCACCGCCGCCGATGCAGATCGCTGCAACGCCGCGCTTGAGGCCTTTCTGGCGCAGGGCCGAAAGCAGGGTCACCAGGATCCGCGCGCCGGACGCGCCAATCGGATGGCCCAGGGCACAGGCACCGCCGTGGATGTTGACCTTGCTGTGGGGAATCTCCAGCTTGCTCATGGTCACCAGGCTGACCACGGCAAAGGCTTCGTTGATTTCAAACAGGTCGACTTCGTCGAGGTTCCAGCCGGTCTTGCTCATCAGCTTGCGGATCGCCCCCACCGGCGCTACCGGGAACAGGCCAGGCTCATCGGCAAACGCCGCGTGGCCATGGATCACCGCCAGAGGCTTGAGCCCGCGCTTGTGCGCTTCGGACTGGCGCATCAGCAGCAGCGCCGCCGCACCGTCGGAAATCGAACTGGAGTTGGCTGCCGTCACCGTACCGCCTTCACGGAAGGCCGGCTTCAGGGTGGCGATCTTGTCCAGCTTGGCTTTCGGCGGCTGTTCGTCGTGGATGATGGTTTTCTGTTCCTTGCCCACGGTGACCTGCACCGGGACGATTTCGGCGATGAAGTTGCCGTCGGTGATCGCCTGTTGCGCACGGGTCAGGGACGCAATCGCGAACGCGTCCTGGGCCTCGCGGGAAAAGCCGTTGTGCTCGGCGCAGTCCTCGGCAAAGGTGCCCATCAGGCGGCCCTTGTCGTAGGCGTCTTCAAGGCCGTCGAGGAACATGTGGTCGAGCACCCGGCCGTGGCCCATGCGATAGCCGCTGCGGGCACGGTCCAGCAGGTACGGCGCGTTGGACATGCTTTCCATGCCACCGGCGATGACCACCTCCACGCTGCCTGCCAGCAACGCGTCATGGGCCAGGATCGTGGCTTCCATGCCCGAGCCGCACATCTTGTTGAGGGTGGTGCAGCGCGTGGACTTGTCCAGGCCAGCACCCAGCGCCGCTTGGCGTGCCGGCGCCTGGCCGAGGCCGGCGGGCAGTACGCAGCCGAACAGCACTTCATCCACGGCATCGGACGCAATACCGGCGCGCTCGACCGCCGCACGAATCGCCGCAGCGCCCAGTTGCGGAGCGGTGAGGCCTTTGAGATCGCCCTGGAACCCGCCCATTGGCGTGCGTACTGCGCTGACAATAACGATGGGATCAGTCATGAAAATCTCCTTATTTGGCTGCCATGCGCAAGGCACCGTCGAGACGGATCACCTCGCCGTTGAGCATGCTGTTTTCAATGATATGCCGCACCAGCGCGGCGTACTCGCCTGGCTTGCCCAGACGCGGCGGGAATGGCACGCCGGCGGCGAGGGATTCGCGCACTTGCGGCGTCATGCCCGCCATCATCGGAGTTTCGAAAATACCGGGGGCGATGGTCATCACCCGAATCCCGTAGCGCGCCAGTTCGCGGGCCGCCGGCAGGGTCAGGCTGGCAATCGCGCCCTTGGACGCGGCATAGGCCGCCTGGCCGATCTGGCCGTCAAACGCTGCCACTGAAGCGGTATTGATGATCACACCGCGCTCGCCATCGGCATTCGCCTCGGTTTCAGCGATAGCCGCTGCAGCCAGGCGCAGCAGGTTGAAACTGCCGATCAGGTTGACGTTGATCACCTGGGCGAAGTTGGCCAGCACGTGCGGGCCATTTTTGCCGAGGATTTTCTCGCCCCGCACCACACCGGCACAGTTGACCAACCCATGCAAACCGCCAAAGGCGGCGACGGTGGCCTGTACCGCCGCTTCGGCAGCGGCTTCCTGGCTGATATCGGCGACTACGCTGCGGGCCTGCGCGCCGAGCTTTTGCGCCTGGGCGGCCACTGCGTCGGCGTTCAGGTCCACCAGCATCACCTTGGCACCGGCCGCCACGAGCATCTCGGCGGTTGCCGCGCCGAGGCCTGAAGCGCCACCGCTGACCAGAAAAACCTTGTTCTCAATCTGCATCATTGTTTCCTTGAAGAATGGGTCACGCCGTGGCCGCCTGGGCCTTGGCAATTTCCTGATTACGCAAAATGAAGCGTTGCAGCTTGCCGCTCGGGGTCTTGGGCAGCTCGCTGACAAATTCGATTTCCCGCGGGTACGAGTGAGCGGCCAGGCGCTTGCGCACGTGCTGGCGCAGCTCTTCGGCCAGGGCCGGCTCGGCGCGGTACTGCTCGCTGAGCACCACAAACGCCTTGACGATCTCGGTGCGTTCCGGACATGGCTTGCCCACTACGGCGGCCTCCACCACGGCCGGATGCTCGATCAAGGCGCTCTCTACGTCGAACGGCCCCACGCGATAGCCGGAGGTGGTGATCACATCGTCGCTGCGCCCGACAAAGCTGATGCTGCCATCGGGGTTCAGCTCCACCGTATCGCCGCTGAGGTAGTACTTGCCGACGAAGGCCTTGGTCTTGACGCCGTCATAACCGGCAAACCAGCACATCGGCGATTGCTCGCGGTCGATGGCGAGGATGCCCGGTTGGCCGGCGGGCAACTCCTGATGGTTGTCGTCCAGCACCACGATGCGATGGCCCGGCGAGGCAAAGCCCGCGGAGCCGACGTGCACCGGATGCTCCAGGCCATGGTGATTGCACAGCACCATGCCCAACTCGGTCTGGCCGTAGTGGTCGTGGATGGTCACGCCGAGGTTATCGGCGAACCAGCGGATCACTTCCGGGTTCAGCGGCTCGCCGGCACTGCTGACAATACGCAGCTTGCCCTTGATCGACTTGGCGAACTGCTCACCCCCGGCGATCAGCAGGCGGTAGGCTGTGGGCGAACCGGTGAGGTTGGTAATCCCGTATTTGTTGATGACACGGCACGTGCTTTCGAGGGTGAACGGGCCATCGTAGAAGGTGATCGGGTGGCCCATGGACAAGGGGCCGGTCACGCCGAAATAGATGCCGTAGGCCCAGCCCGGGTCGGCGACGTTCCAGAATGCGTCTTCGGGGCGCAGGTCGACGGCGTCGCGGGTGTAGCTCTGGAACGCAACGATTGCCTTGAGCGGCACGGCCAGGGCTTTCGACGGGCCGGTGGTGCCTGAGGTGAACATCAGCAGGAACGGGTCGTCGGCGCCCAGCAATACGGGTTCGCAGAGGTTGGAATAGTTGGGCAACTCGGCCCAGAAGCTGAAATCGCCGCGCACGATGCCTTCGCCGTTGGGGCCGGCGACGGTGACGATGGTCGGGCAGTCGGCCACTTCCGTCAGTTTGGGACGGTTTACTGCATCGGTCACCACCAGCGCGGCGCCGGAGCTGTTCAGGCGGTGTTCGATGGCCTTGGGGCCGAAGGCGGTGAACAGCGGCTGATAGACCGCGCCGATTCGCCAGGTGGCGAGGACGACCACCAGCAGCTCGGCGGTGCGTGGCAGGAGGCCTGCCACCTTGTCGCCGCGATTGACGCCCTGGGCCAGGAGGAAGTTGGCGAAGCGTGCGGCCTGGTCTTGCAGTTGGGTGAAGGTGGACGTGGCGCTGCGGCCGTCCTTGCCCTCCCAGAACAGTGCGATGCGGCCAGGTAATGCGTGGCGGTCGCAGCATTCGACGCAGGCGTTGAGGGCCTGCAGGTTGCCCGACAAGGCAGCGTCGACGGTGTGTTGGTAGTTGAACTGGGTGGTGGCAGCCGAGTAATCACGCATCGCTTCAAATCCCTGTGTGTTTTTTATTTTCAGGATGGGTACGTAGACCGGTGAAATAGTCGCTCTAGAGCGGTGGGTGGGCAATGGTCAAAGCTTTCAACTTGGTTGACTGGTTTGGCCAATGGGGGGGCGCTGTTTGGTGTGTGTGAGTGTTGAAGAGCAAAATCAAAAGCTAAAGCGGGCACGGTCCAAATGTGGGAGCGGGCTTGCTCGCGAAGGTCGTTAACGATGACGCGGGCATTCTGGATGAACGCGGCGCTCTCAGGTTTTTCGCGAGCAAGCCCGCTCCCACAGAAAAGCAGATCTGCTTTCGCTCTGGTCACCGAAAAAACGGATATGTACTCAATCCCGATAGACCCCACCAATCACCCAGTCAGCCCAAGCAATTGGACGCAACGCAAACATGCTTCTAACCTGACAGCCTGCGCCACCCAAGAAGCCCGCCCATGATCGTCCGTCCCAAACCCAACCTGCTCGGCATCCTGTTCTCCCTCAAGGGCTCGATCGCCAAACGCATTGCGCTGCGCAGCCTGCTGGTCACCCTCCTGGCCTCAGTCATCGTGCTGGTAGAAACCCTGCACCCGGCCTACTTTTCCAAGGTCAACGCCACACCCTTCACACTGCTGGGGCTGTCACTGTCCATCTTCATGAGCTTTCGCAACAACGCCTGCTACGACCGCTGGTGGGAAGGCCGCAAACAACTGGGCCAGATGATCATCGAGATCCGCTCACTGATCCGCGAAACCCAGGTCCTCAACCCTGCCGAACGCAAACACGTCCTGCGCAGCCTGTGCGGTTTCGCCCATGGCCTGATCGCCCGCCTGCGCCTGGAAGACGAAAGCCAGGCGATCAAACCGTGGGCCAACCCAGAACCCGGCCACCCGAACCTCCCCGACAGCATCCTGCAAGACCTCGGCGCCCGCTGCTCGAACCTCGCCGAACAGGGCCACATCAGCGACTGGCGCTACACCCAACTGGAAACCCGGCTGTACGGCCTGAGCCAGGTCCAGGCCTCCTGCGAGCGGATCAAACACACCCCGCTGCCCTTCCCCTACACCTTGCTGCTGCACCGCACCATCTACCTGTTCTGTATCCTGCTGCCCTTCGCCATGGCCGAGCCGCTGGGCTGGCTGACCCCGGTGTTCACCGCCATCGTCAGCTACACCTTCTTCGGCCTGGACGAAATCGGCGACGACCTCGAAGACCCGTTCGGCTTCGACGAAAACGACCTGCCCTGCAACGCCATCGTGCGCACCCTGGAGCGCGAGATTCTCGCCGCCCTCGGCGAAACCACGCTGCCGCCGGCCCTTGAGCCGATTGAGTTCGTGCTGACGTGATGCGGGTTTGACACTCGCGATAACCTGACCGAAGCTGATGGCTTTGCACTAGCTGCCCAGCTTTCGGACGCCTGCATGTCAAAGTCACGCCGTTACTCCATCGTCGGCCTGTGCGCCCTGTTGTTTATTGTGCTGATCACCTGGTATTTCACCCGCACCACGCCGGTGGTGGTGCCCCCGGCCATCGCCCATGGTTACGCCAAGGCCTTGAAACAGGCGCACAACGGTGAACCCGGCGCTGCCCGGGTGCTGTATCAACAGTTGGGCCGCCCGGACCTCTCCGATGTGCGCCGCGCCGCCCTGCATGCCGAACTGCCCAACTACCCAAGCCCCCAGGCCCTCAAGCTGGCGGACAAGGACCTGGCCAACGACGCGCCAATGGTGCGCGAGGCGGCGATTCACAGCATTGTCGGCCTGGTGCCCAGCGGCCAGCGCACGCTGTTGCTCGGGCCACTGCTGGATGACCCGGAGCAAAGCGTCAGGTTTGCCGCGGCCAATGCCTTGCTCGGGCTGTCCCCGGATACCCTGGGCCTGTACTTCGGCCCGTTGCAGCAAGTGCTCGACGAATACGTAAAGCTGCTCAAGGGCCAACCCGAAAGCCCCGAAGGCTGGATCCAGCTGGCACGCCTGTACATTCACAGCGCGCTGCTGCCCGACGCACAAAACGCCCTGGAGCAGGCGATGCGCCTGCAACCGGACAACCTGCAAGCCGTGGTCGCGCAAATTGAACTGCTGGACAAGCAGGGCAAGGTCGACGAGTCCCGCCAACTCCTGGCCAAACAGTTGCAGGCCCACCCCGATTCGGCCTACCTGCAACATGCCCTGGGCATGTGGCTGCTGCACCATGGCGAGCGCGCCTTTGCCCTGCTCAGCCTGTCCCGAGCGGTGGAGCTCGAACCGAACAACCAGGATTACCGCTACGACCTGGCCACCACCCTGCACGCCCAGCAGGAACTGGAGGCCGCCCAGCGCCAGCTGGAAGAAATCATCCAGCGCAACCCGGCCAATCGCAAAGCCAGGGTGCTGCTGGTCAATTACTGGAAGGAAACCGGCCAGTTGCAGAATGTGCAGGTGCTGCTGGCACAACTTGAACAGCAGAATCCGGACGACCCGGCGCTGCAACAGGGCCTGTAAAAGCGGTATTTGATACAAAACGTTGAACCGCCACACGGCGGCAAGGTCAAGTAAATATGGCGCGCCCCAGACGGCGCTGCCGACTACTTATTTGTGACCCGAGGGCACTTCTTGTCTACATCCAAAGAGCTGTTCACAGCAAAGGCGGCCACCGGTATTGAAGGTCTGGACGACATTCTTGCCGGAGGGCTTTCCCGTAGCCATTTGTTCCTGCTGGAAGGTGAACCCGGCACCGGTAAAACCACCGTGGCCCTGCATTTCCTCCAGGCCGGCGCAAAAAACGGCGAACGATCGCTGTACATCACCCTGTCGGAAACCGAGCGCGAGTTACGCCAGGGTGCCAAGTCCCATGGTTGGGACCTGGACGAACACATTCACATCTTTGAACTGACTCCCCCCGAAAGCCTGCTCAATGCCGAGCACCAGCAAAGCCTCCTGTATTCCTCGGACCTTGAGCTGGGCGAAGCCACCCGGCAGATTTTCGAAGTGGTGGAACGGGTCAAGCCTACCCGCGTCGTGATCGACAGCCTTTCGGAAATTCGCCTGCTGGCGCAAAGCTCCCTGCGCTATCGCCGGCAGATCCTGGCGATCAAGCACTACTTCGTGCGCTACGACGCCACCGTGCTGCTGCTGGACGACCTGACCACCGAGTCTCTCGACAAGACCGTACACAGTGTGGCCCACGGTGTGATTCGCCTGGAAGAACTGACCCCCAACTACGGCGCCGAGCGCCGCCGCGTGCGGATCGTGAAGTACCGTGGCCAGAAGTACCGTGGCGGTTTTCACGACTTCACCATCATGGAAGACGGCGTACATGTGTTCCCGCGCCTGGTGGCAGCCGAGCACCGTGGCGGCTACAACCGCCAGACCCTCACCAGCGGCATCCGCGAGATGGACGCCCTGTTGGGCGGCGGGATCGAGACCGGTTCCAGCACCTTGATCCTGGGCCCGGCCGGTACCGGCAAATCGCTGATATCGATGATCTTTGCCGCGGCGGCCGTCTCCCGGGGCGAAAAAGCCGCGCTGTTCATTTTTGACGAAGAGCTGGGCCTGCTGTTCGAGCGCATGAAGAACATGGGCATCGACCTGGAGGCCCTGCAAGCGACCGGCAACCTGCTGATCGAACAGGTAGACGCCGCCGAGTTGTCCCCCGGCGAGTTCTCCCATCGGGTGCGCCGCTGTGTGGACGAACGCGGGATCAAAACCGTGGTGATCGACAGCGTCAATGGCTATCAGGCCGCGATGCCGGAAGAGAACGCGTTGATCCTGCACATGCACGAACTGCTGCTGTACCTCAACCGCCGTGGCGCTGCGACCTTCATGACCGTCGCCCAGCACGGGCTGGTGGGCGACATGCAGGCGCCGGTGGACATTACCTATCTGGCCGACACCGTGATCCTGCTGCGTTACTTCGAAGCGCTGGGCAAGGTGCGGCGTGCGATTTCGATCATCAAGAAACGCACCGGCAGCCACGAATCGACCATTCGCGAATACCGCATCGGCAGTCGTGGCATGACCATCGGCGAACCGCTTGATGCGTTCCAGGGTGTATTGCGCGGCGTACCGACCTACATGGGCACCGACAACCCGCTGCTCAAGGATGAAAGTTCATGAGTGGCCTGCCGGCCATTTTCGAACGGGCGATCATTCTGGCGCCCCTGGGTCGCGACAGCTCCCTGGCGTTGATGATGCTCAATGAGGCTGGTTTCAACGGCATCATCGCCAGCCATTTGCAGATGCTCTGCGAGGAGCTGGAGCACGGTGCCGGCTTGCTGGTCATTGCTGCCGAAGCCCTGCGCGGTATCGACCTGGAACCCCTGCTCACGCACCTGCATCAACAACCGGCGTGGTCAGACCTGCCGATTGTGCTGATGACGCACCACGGCGGCAGCGAACAGAATGGCTCGTCGCACTTGAGCACCTTGCTGGGCAACGTGACGTTCCTGGAGCGCCCGTTCCACCCGATCACCCTGATCAGCCTCGTGACCACGGCGCTGCGCGGACGTCGTCGGCAATACGAGGCCCGCGACCGGCTGATCGACCTGAGCCAGAGCGAACAGCGCCTGCAAAGCACCCTGGAAACCCTTGAGCAACAGGTGGAAGAACGCACGGCGCAGCTGCGCAATAACGAAGAAGCGTTGCGCCAGTCACAGAAAATGGAAGCCGTCGGCCAATTGACCGGCGGCATCGCCCATGACTTCAACAACATGCTGACCGGCATCATCGGCAGCCTGGAACTGCTGCGCAGGCGCGTGGCTCGGGGCCGCACCGAAGACCTCGACAGCCTGATCGACCTGGGTGTCACTTCAGCCAACCGCGCGGCCGCCCTGACCCACCGCTTGCTGGCGTTTTCCCGTCGCCAGTCGCTGGATTCAAAACCGGTACAGATCAATCAATTGGTGAGTTCGATGGGTGAGCTGCTGCAACGCAGCCTCAACGAAAGCATCACCCTGGATATCCGCCTGACCGAACAGTTATGGACCGCCGAAGTCGACCCCAATCAACTGGAAAGCGCCCTGCTCAACCTCGCCATCAATGCCCGGGATGCGATGCCCAACGGCGGCAAACTGGTGGTGGAAACCACCAACCGCCACTTGGACAGTGTGTTTACCGCAGCCTACGGCACCCTCACCCCTGGCGACTATGTGGAACTGAGCGTCAGCGACACCGGCTGCGGCATGCCCGAGAGCGTGATCAGCCGCGCATTTGACCCGTTCTTCACCACCAAACCCATCGGCCAGGGCACCGGGCTGGGGTTGTCGATGATCTACGGGTTTGCGCGCCAATCCCACGGGCATGTGTCGATCCACAGTGTGGTGGGCCAAGGCACCACCGTCAGCCTGTTCCTGCCGAGGTATGTCGGCGAGGTCATTGCAGATGAACCGCTCAACCCGGCATTGCTGCCGTTCGCCAATGCCGGCGAGACCGTGCTGATCGTCGAGGACGACCCGGCCGTGCGGGTGCTGGTCAGCGCCGTGCTGAGTGAACTGGGCTATGCCTTCGTCGAAGCCGGTGATGCCGACAGTGCCATGCCGATCATCGAGTCCAGCCAGCGCATTGACCTGCTGATCAGCGACGTTGGCCTGCCCGGCATGAACGGCCGGCAACTGGCGGAGATCGGCCGACAGGTGCGGCCCGAGTTGAAGGTGTTGTTTATTACCGGCTATGCAGAGCATGCGGCTGTACGGGGCGGTTTTCTGGACCCGGGCATGCAGATGATCACCAAGCCGTTCACCTTTGATCTGTTGACGGCAAAGGTGAGGGAGATGATCAAGGCTTGAAGAGGGAGTGTGTTCCCTCTTCTCAAGACGTTAAGCCAACAGCCGCTGGATATGTTCCTGCAACGTATCCAGGTCAAACGGTTTGGCCAGGATCGGCGCATTGCGCGTGATCGGGCTGTTGCAGTCGAGAATCTCCTGCGGGTAACCGCTGATGAAGATCACTTTCAATTCCGGGCGCAGCTTGATCGCAGGCTCCGCGATCTGCACCCCGGAAATGCCGCCAGGCAGGCGGTAGTCGGTCACCATCAGGTCCAGGTGCGGCTTGGTGGCCAGGATTTCAAACGCCTGCTCACCGTCAATCGCCTTCAACACCCGATACCCCAGGCCCGCCAGGTACTCGCCCAACACAAACATAATCGATTCGTCATCTTCGACGATCAGTACAACATCTTGTGCATCTTCACTCATGGGAAGCCTTTGTCCGGTCAATTGCTGCTGATACGACCATGGGGTCACGCAGAGGTTGCGTCGGATTTGCGATTGATTTCATGCCCCGGCCTCCAGGGGCAGGCAGACGCGGAACAACGCGCCCTCGCCTATCCGGCTTTCCACTTCAATGGTCCCGCCGTGGGCCGCGATAATCTGCTCGGAGATAAACAACCCCAGGCCCAGGCCCGCCACGGCATGGTTGGCCGACACGCGCTCGAACTGCTGGAAAATACGCTTCTGGTTGTCTTCGCTGATGCCGATCCCGTGGTCACGTACTTCTACCCGCGCTTCGCCATGCTCGGCGTACACCCGCACTTCCACCGGGCTCTTGGCCCCGTAGCGCAAGGCGTTGGTCAACAGGTTGGACACCACCTGTTCGATACGGAATTCATCCCAGTTGCCTACCACCGGCCCTTCCTGGACCCAGGCCACCGAAGACTCCGCCGCCGCCACCTGCGGCGCAAAATTTTCCAGCAGGTTGTGCACCAGTTGCGTGAGGTCAAAGCGACCGGGGCGGATCGACAGCTTGCCCGTGCGAATGCGCGACACGTCGAGCATGTCTTCGATCAGGCGGATCAGGCTCTGGATCTGCCGCTCATCGCGGTCGACCATGGCGTGCATCTTGTCCAGGGTAAACGCCGCGGCGTTGTCCCGGGCAAGGTGCATCTTGCGCAGCTGGGTTTCCAGGATCAGCCCGTTGAGGGGCGTGCGCACTTCGTGGGCGACGATCGACATGAAGTCATCGCGCATGCGCACGGCCTGCTCCAGTTCGGCCTGGGTGGCCTGCAAGCGCGTGAGCAAGGCTTCCTGCTCGCGCCGGCTTTGCTCCAGGGCTTCAACCTGCTGCTTCATCGCCTTGCTCTGGCGGTACAGGTCAACGAATACGTTGACCTTGCTCTTGACCGCGTGGATATCCAGCGGCTTGTGCAGGAAATCCACGGCGCCGCTTTCGTAGCCCTTGAACGCATAGTTGAGCTCACGGCCGGCAGCGCTGACAAACACGATGGGGATGTTCTTGGTCTTTTCGGTGCCGCGCATCAGCTCGGCCAGCTCGAAGCCGTTCATGCCCGGCATCTGCACGTCGAGAATGGCCATGGCGAACTCGTGCTCCAGCAGCAGCGACAAGGCCTCGTCGGCGCTCAATGCCTTATAGACCTGGCGGTCCTCGCGCTTGATCAGCGCTTCAAGGGCCAGCAGGTTTTCCGGCAGATCGTCGACGATCAGCAGTTTGGCCTGGACAGTACTTAACATGGGGAGGATTCCAGGGAAGCCAGCAAGGTGCCGATGCGGCTCAAGGTGAGGATATGGTCAGGTTCATGCAGCGCCAGGGCGGCCCGGGGCATCACGGCGACGCGGGCCTCCAACGGGTCCTGCACCACCGTGGTACCGCCGCTCTGCTTGACGTGGGCCAGGCCCCGGGCGCCGTCCTGGTTGGCCCCCGTCAGCAAAATCGCCAGCAACCCCTTGCCGTAGACATCGGCGGCTGAATCAAACAGGTAGTCGATTGCCGGGCGGGAATGGTGCACGCGGTCCTCCTGGCTCAGTGACAGGCTGCGGTCGTGCTCCACCGACAGGTGATAACCGGGGCCGGCAAAATACAGGGTGCCGGGCTGGATCACTTCCTTGTCGCGGGCCTCCACTACCTTCATCGATACGCGTCGGTCAAACACTTCCGCCAACTGGCTGCGGCGCTCGTCCGGCAAATGCAGCACGGTAATGATCGGCAGGCCGAAGCTCGCCGGCAGCTCGCCAAAAATGCTCAGCAATGCCTCGACACCGCCTGCGGAAGCGCCGATCACAATGGCCTCGATCCCGGATACCGGGCTGGCAGTAGCTTCATTCATAATTTTCGGTAGATCCGTTCTTGCTTGACCAGGGGTTCGAACTGTTTGCTGTAGGCGGAAAAATCCAGGGTTTCCTTGCTGCCCAGCACCAGGAAGCCGCGATGACACAGCGACTCATGGAACAGTCCAAACGCCCGATCCTGCAACTTTTTATTGAAGTAAATCAATACGTTGCGACAGGAAATTAATTGAGTTTCGGAGAATACGCTGTCGGTCGCCAGGCTGTGATCGGCAAACGTCACGTTCTCCCGCAGGGTCTTGTCGAAGATCGCATGATCGTAAGCCGCCGTGTAGTAATCGGCAAACGAACGCTGGCCTCCGGCCTGTTGGTAGTTGTGGGTGTAGGCGCGGATGTTCTCGAGGGAAAAGATCCCCTGCTTGGCTTTTTCCAGGGACCGGGGATTGATGTCGGTGGCGTAGATGATGGTGCGTTCCAGCAGGCCTTCCTCACGCAACAGGATGGCCATGGAATACACCTCCTCCCCGGTACTGCAGCCCGCGATCCAGATCTTGATCGACGGGTAGGTCTTGAGCAGCGGCACCACTTCCTTGCGAATCGCCAGGAAGTGCGAGGGGTCGCGAAACATTTCGCTGACCGGAATCGTCAGGAACTGCAGTAACTGCATGAACGCCGTCGGGTCATGCAGCACCCGTTCCTGCAAGGCCGAGATGGTGGCGCAGTCGAACTGACGCAACGCATGGGCCACGCGGCGTTTGACCGAAGCGCCGGAGTAGTCGCGAAAGTCGTAGCTGTACTTGAGGTAAATCGCCTCAATCAACAAGCGCAGTTCGATGTCAGTGCTTCGTTCCAATTAAATCCGTTCCATCTTGGGTAGCCACACGCGAATCAATGAAAACAACCGGTCCAGGTCGATGGGCTTGGCCAGGTAATCGTTGGAGCCTGCCGCCAGGCAGCGCTCCTGATCGTCCTTCATGGCCTTGGCCGTCACCGCGATGATCGGCAGCTTGCGCCAGCGCGGGTCCTGGCGGATCAAGGCGGTGGCCTCGTACCCGTCCATCTCCGGCATCATCACGTCCATCAGTACCAGGTCGATGTCATCGACTTCATTGAGTTTCTCGATCGCCTCGCGGCCATTACGGCCGATCACGACAATCGCGCCCTTGTGCTCCAGGGCACTGGTCAGGGCGAAGATATTGCGTACATCGTCATCCACCAGCAGGATCTTGCGGCCCTCGAACACCTTGTCGCGGCTGCGGGCAGTCCTGAGCATTGTCTGGCGTTCATGGGACAACTGCGATTCGACTTTGTGCAGAAAGAGTGTCACCTCGTCCAGCAGGCGCTCGGGGGAACGCGCGCCCTTGATGATGATCGAGCGCGAATACTTGCGCAGTTCGGCCTCTTCATCGCGGGTCAGGTTGCGCCCGGTGTAGACGATCACCGGCGGGAACGAGCAGATGTCCTCGATGGACATGCGCTTGAGCAGCTCGTTGCCGAGCATGTCCGGCAGCTTGAGATCGATGATCATGCAGTCGTAGATGTGGGTGCGCAGCAGGTCCAGGGCCTCCTGGGCGAAGCCTACGGCGGTGATCTCGATATCATCGTCGCCGATCAGGCGGGCAATGCTGTCTCGCTGAAGGTCATCGTCTTCCACCAGCAGCACACGCTTGACCTTCTGCGTCAGCTTGGCTTCCAGGCGGGCGAACACATCCTTGAGCTCTTCGCGGGTGGTCGGCTTGACTGCATAGCCCACGGCGCCCATGTGCATGGCGGCTTCGACGCGGTCCTCCACGGAAATCACGTGCACCGGGATATGGCGGGTCCCGGCATGTTCCTTGAGACGTTGCAGCACGGTCAGGCCGGAATGGTCCGGCAGGCGCATGTCCAGCAGGATCGCGTCGGGAATGTACTGTTCCGCCAGGGCGTAGCCTTCGTCTGCGCCATGGGCCACCAGGCAGTGGTAACCCAGTTCATGGGCGAGGTCGAAGAGGATGCGGGCAAAGTTGGGCTCATCTTCCACCACCAGGATGCAACGCGTGGCGAACGGAGCCTTGTCGCGGTCATCGATAAAGCGCGGGATCTGCGCTTCGTGGGCGATCGGCATCGGCGACACCTTGATCGGCGCCGGTGCAGGCACAGGGACTACCGCGCGCGGCTGTTCCAGCGCGGGGGTGTCTTCGTCACGCTCTACATAGTGCTCGGGCACCACCAGGGTAAAGATACTGCCCTGGCCAGGTTCGCTGGTGACGCTGATATAGCCGCCCAGCAGGTTCGCCAGGTCCCGGGAAATCGACAGGCCCAGGCCGGTGCCGCCGTAACGACGGTTGGTGGTGCCATCGGCCTGGCGGAAGGCCTCGAAGATGCTTTCCTGCTGGTCCGGGGCGATGCCAATCCCCGAGTCGCGTACGGTAAAGGCGATGCCCTCCCCCGGTGCCCGGGATACCGACAGGCTGACCTCACCTTTCTCGGTGAACTTGATGGCGTTGGACAGCAGGTTCTTCAGAATCTGCTCCAGGCGCTGGCGGTCGGTGAACAGCATGTGTGGCGAGCCTTCCTGCACCTCCACCTGGAACCCGAGCTTGCGGTCGGCCGCCAGCGGCTCGAACATGCCGCGCAGCCCATCCACCAGGCGCGCAACGCTGGTGTTCTCCGGGCGCATTTCCAGCTTGCCGGCTTCGACCTTGGAGATATCGAGGATGTCATTGATCAGGTTGAGCAAGTCGTTGCCGGCCGAGTAGATCGACTCGGCGAACTTGACCTGTTCGGCGCTGAGGTTTTCCTGGGGGTTCTCCGCCAGCAACTTGGCCAGGATCAACGAGCTGTTCAGCGGCGTGCGCAGCTCGTGGGACATGTTGGCGAGGAATTCGGACTTGTACTTGCTGGAGCGCTGCAACTCGTCGGCGCGCTCTTCCAGCTCGATCTGTACGCGGTTGAGCTGGACGTTCTTCTGGTCCATGGCATCGCGCTGCTCGGCCAGGGTCTGGGTCTGTTCGGCCAATTGTTCGTTGGTCTGTTCCAGCTCCGCCTGTTGGGTTTCCAGGTGGGCCTGGGACTCCTTGAGGATGCGCGACTGTTCTTCCAGCTCTTCGTTGGCCGTCTTGAGCTCTTCCTGCTGCACTTGCAGCTCTTCATTGAGCTGCTGGGTTTCGGCCAGCACTTCTTGCAGGCGCTGGCGATAACGCGCGGCTTCGATGGAGGTGCCGATGTTGTCGGCAATCAACTCCAGCAGTTCGACATCACGGTCATCGAGTGCACGCAGGAAACCCAGTTCGATCACCCCGTTGACCCGGCCATCATCGCTGGTCGGTACCACCAGCACGCTGCGGGTCGCACCTTCGCCGAGGCCGGAACTGACCTTGA
Organism: Pseudomonas sp. SDO5522_S412; assembly: GCF_054071215.1. NCBI lineage: Bacteria > Pseudomonadati > Pseudomonadota > Gammaproteobacteria > Pseudomonadales > Pseudomonadaceae > Pseudomonas > Pseudomonas sp. SDO5522_S412. Next base: position 16,988 of record NZ_JBSVWQ010000070.1, read on the forward strand.
AGTAATCCACCGGCACATCGTCCAGGCGAATCAGGCGGTCCTGCCGGGCCGATTGGCCGACGATGCCTTCGTCGTTGTAGATCGACTGTTCCTGCTGCTCCTGCTCGCGGGAGAAGCCATAGGTAGCCACGCGTGTGAGGCCGCCGTGCTCTTCACGCACGTACAACGCCGCCACCGCCGAGCCCATGTACTGGGCAAAGAACTGCAAAATGTTGCGCCCCAGCAGGTTCAGCGTCAGTTGGCCAAGGACCTGCTCGGCCAGCTCGGTCTGGCCGTTGCGCAACCAGGCTTGCTGCTCGAGGCGCTTGGCGATCCTCTGCTGCGACATCAGGTTTTCGCTGTAACTGTTTGAAAGTTCTAGAAGATTCTTTCGGCCGACATACGCCAGGAAGCCACTCAGGCCGAGCACAAACACCAGGTACAAGGTGACGCTGATGATCGTGGTGCGGGTAACGTCTTCATTGCGGGTGATGCGGAACTGTTGCTCCATCGCCACCGCCCGGTCGTACTCCTTGCGAATCTCGTCCGTCAGGCTCTTGCCACGCCCGGCTTTCACGGCGGTGCGGTAATCGCCGTTTTGCCGCTGCATGTCAATCATCGACTGGGCGTAGGTGTTCCACGCCTGTTGCAACGACTCCAGACGCTTGAGCCGGTCCACCTGCTCCGGATTGTCCGCCACCAGTGCCTGCAAGTTGCGCAAGTCGGAAATGATCCGCGGCTTGGCCACTTCGTACGGGTCGAGGAAATGCTCGTCACCGGTAATCAGGAAGCCCCGCATGCCGGTTTCCAGGTCCACGGTCAGTTTCGAGGTTTCGTTGAGATTGTTGATTACCCGGTCGGTGTGTTCGACCCACTGGATCACCGACAACAGGTAGGTGATCAGAACGACGAAAAACACCGCGCTGAGCACGCCAACGCCCAACGGCAGTGCCACGTTGCGGCCCAGCAATTTACGGAAGCTTTTCTCATCGACAGACGACGCGGGAGTCATGGGCATGCCTTGGCCAATACGGAAAAACGAGGAGTTTGCCCCAAAGTTGCGCCTGAGCGCTATTTTTCTGCTACCCGTAGCGACATGGATTACATAACCCATTGATAAATAGACGAATGGATGTGTTTTTAACACTCGGCAATTGACTTTCCTTCTTACATGGGAACCGAAGTGAGCCTGGAACGTTGTGTGTGGGCCGCCCCACCCAAAGGGGTGCCGTGGGGAACAGGGAACCTCCCCGGAAAAGGCGCGTATCTCCTAATAAAACAGGTACCCACCGATGCAAAATGTCAGCAACCTCTCCGTGCAACAGCCTGCGCCCCAATTCTTTTCCTCCCCTGCTTCCGGGGCATCGTCCCTGAGCCCCCTGCCAGCCACGCCCCCTGCCGTTGCAGCAGCGCCAGCATCAGCCGCCAGCCGCTCCGATGTGCTGAAACAGCCCATGGCCGACCGGCAGAACTGGCAGAACCTGCTGGACGCCATCAACCTCGCAGCCCCAGCCCTGCAAGACTACGACACCGCCCCCTATGTACAGTCCGTCCTGAAGCTCACACAAATGGCCATTCATCCTGACTCGTCCCATCACAACACCCTGGACATGGGGACCAGGGTCAACCAAAGCCTGGAGGCATTCCTGAATGCCAACGGGGTGCCTCTGCCAACCTCCAAGGCCGAGTTGCTCAAGCTGAAACTGGAAGCGATCGTCAGGATCGCCGCCCACCCTTTCGGTGACCTGGGCGGTGCCTTGTCCTGGCCTGCACCGCTGGACCAGAACCAGCAAACTCAGTTGCGCCTGCTTGCGATGAACCACGCCCACCACCTCGGCGATCAGCCGCAAGTCACGCAGACAAAGAGCGTCCTGGACTTTCTCGCGTACCAGAATCCCATTCCTGTGGCCGCCTTGAACGACCCGGCGAAGATCCTCGAGTTTCTTTTAAGCTCGCCCGAAGGCCAACTGATGGGCCAGGCCCTGCAGCGCGGGCTCAATGGTATCGAGACCAAGAACAGCCATTACGACTACCTGCTGGCCGCCATCAGTGCACAGATGGATCCCGAGTCAGTCCAGGCGCCTCAACGGAACAAACTGGCCGGTTTCGACGTGGCCAGTGAAGAACATTGGGGCAAGCCGGCCTCTGCCATCGTCAACGGGCTGAGCGCACACCTGTCGAGCGAGGGCAGAACGAGCCCCGAGATGGCCCAGGCGGGTGCTTACGTATTGCTGGCAAGAACAGCCCCGGAGTTCCTGATCAAAGACATCCCGGCCAGCGTGACCTATGGCAGCCCGGCCTGGGTCAACCTGGCGGTTGCGGCGGCGTCGATTGAAGCGCAGTCGCCGGGCTCGGTACCGAACATGACTTTCGCCCAAGTGATGCTCAAGGCCGAAAGCGCTGCACTCGCCGAGCCCGCCGTGACCCAAAGCGCACAGAGGGCAGCGCTGATTGATTGGGCCGTGGCCAACGGCGTTATCAGCAAACAACCCAACGATGCCTACAGCCCCGACCAGCTGGAAGCGATACGCGTCGAGTTCACTCAGCAGGTGGATGAACGCATGAAGGCCTCCACCCTGCTGGAGACCGATATCCCGAGCCGCAAGGCCATTGCACTGGCCCAGCTCAAAGAGCGATTTGGCGAGGATGTGCCGTTTGAAAAAAAGGCCCTGACGGTGAAGGACACCCGCCAACAACAGTTTGGCGTACCGCTTTACGACCCAAACCGCGCACCTGCGGGCCTGCATTCGTTGCTGGACATCGCCATGAGTGGCTTGGGCGATTACACCTGGGAATCCAAGGATCCAGACATCACCCAGGCACTGGAAGGCCAGTCGCTCAAGTTCGACGTAAACGCGACATTTCAAAAGCAGTTTGAAGCGTCGATCAAGTCGTTGAACGACGGGGTTGCCACCACCGTAAAGCACCTGATCGCCAGCCTGCCGCTGGAAGATCGAAAAAACATCGAGCAGGGCAACCTCACTTTTTACCAGCCCTCTGTTTATCAATTGGGCCCAAACCTGGTCACCTCGCTTTTCAAACCGATTAAAAATGAGCTGCTGATACAGGTAGAGGGTGGCACGGAACCTGTTACCTATAGGCTGGACATAAAAAACGGCAGCATCAAAAAAGTAACGCCCCAGGATTTCTCTGCGAGTACCTGGGAACTGGCGATCGAGGAAAACAGAATAAAAAAATTCGACGCATCAGAGGCCAGTGAGCCCGAGCGCTCAGCCAGTACAGACACGAACCCACTGCCTCCCAACAGCTTTGCCACCGCCCGTACCCAGTACATCGCGGAGGCATTTGTCGAAAACCTCGACCTGGGCAACGAGGATGTCGTCAAGCAAGCCAAAGGCGCCACGACCTACGACAAGCAAATGGAAACCGAGTTGAAGGTGACCCATTTCTTCCTCGACCTCATTCCCTTCAAGTCAGCGATTGCCAACTTTACCAAGGGTAATTACCTGGAGGGGGCGATTGACCTCCAGCTGGACCTGCTGGGCTTTGTCAGCCTGGGTTCGTCCAAAGCGGCACAGGCGGGCACAAAAGCCCTCAGTGCAGGCGCCAAGGCGCTGAATGTTGCCAAAAAGATCGGTGTCGCCACCATCGGCGCCTTGAACCCGGTGGGCGGCTTGGGCGATTTGCTTCTGGGAGGCGCAGGACTGATTAACCGGGGCGGCAAGTTTGTAGTCGAAAAAAGCATTAACGGGCTAAACAAACTCAAGGGGGCAGCCGGCAGCCATGACCTGTTGAAAGCCGCCGGCAAGGAACATGGCGTCGCGGCAATCGGCACCATCAAGCTGGCGGATCAAACCGTCGAAGCCTCCGCTGTATTGAACAAGGGCGAATGGTACGCGTACGACGCCCTCAAGAAACAACCCTATGGCCCACCGCTGAAGGGGTTCACGCCACAGACCGTGTCGGTCCAGGACAACGTTGAAAGCTTCTGGGAGTACTTTGTCGGAGGGCCGGCCACCAAGGCGCAAAACACACCCTCCAAGCAATTATCCAACTCATTCAAGGCTACGCAGGAACACGCCAGAACAACGAGCCACGATGCGTATATGCGTGGCTATAACAACGGGGTAGTGGATGACATCCCGGGCTACTCGGGCTCCATGGATATCGCAGAGCTCATGGAACTGGCACTTAAGCCGAATCGAAGCCCCGAAGAAATCGGCGCCCTGGCACAGTCAATAGGCAAAAAGCGATCAGAAGTCGGCCTTAAAAACTATGAGTTCTACAAAGCCGAAATTGAGCGCATCCCCGGCATCAAGCTCCGGGGCATGCCCCAGAATTTCTATTTGAGCCAGGTGGACACGGTGACCGGAGGCGAATGTGGCGTGTTAGCCAACGCAATGGCCTACGCCGTGTCCGTTGGAAAACAGGACGAGTACATCGACAAGCTTTTCATTGCAGCGGCAACCAAGGAAACCAACCCGAAATCGGCGAGGTTCATCAAGGACATGAGCGAAGCCCAGGATCACTTCAGAAAGCGACCGCACTCGGCTGAAGTCGTCACGCAAAAGTCCTATCAGGCCATCATCGATGACCTGGCCAACGCGACGACGTCCAAGACACTCATCATCGCCACGCCCGTCCACGCGATGACAGCGGGAGTGATCGTGGAAGGCGGCACGCGAAAATGGTTCTATTTCGACCCCAATTTCGGATTGGTCAATTTTCCGACCGAGGACGCCATGAAGAAAGGAATGAAGGAATCGCTGGCCAATAGTAAGACGCCGCTCATCCCGGGAGCGTTTGGGACGCCGACAAACCCGGAATATACGGTCAGCACCTTCAAGGCAAGCGAGAACCAGAGCCGGGTCCATGGGTTGGTGTACGGATCCCTTTAACCGATAAAACCGGCAGCTTGAGACCATGGCCGGGGCTTGCTGGTTGTTCCAGCAAGCCCCTGGCAAGTGAGTGGCGGTGATACGCGACATTTGTAGCCGTTACCGGCACAATGTTTTGCTTATCTGGGGAACTTGCCGGGACCGACAATACTCAGGATGAAAACGGTCTTCCCATCGCCCAAGACCTGCCCCTTCCACTGTTCGGGAACCTCCACTATGTCAGCCGCCCCCTCCACCATCCTTGTAGTCGAAGACGACGCCATCGTGCGCATGTTGATCGTCGATGTCCTCGAAGAGCTGGAGTACCAAGTGCTTGAAGCGGCCGATGCCGAAGAAGCCTTGAAAATTGTTCAAGACACCGACCAGACCATCGACCTGATGATGACCGACGTCGGCCTGCCGGACATGGACGGCAAGCAACTGGCCCTCAAGGCCCGTGAAATACGCCCCGCCCTGCCCATCCTGTTCGCCAGCGGTTATGCCGAAAATATCGATTCGCCAGCCGACATGCAGGTGATCGGCAAGCCGTTCTCGATTGATCAGTTGCGTGACAAGGTCAAGTCCATACTGCCTTGACTGCCCCCCGATGCCGCCTTTCACAGGCGGCACTTGATCTCGTTGATGTCAACTGATCGATAGATCTTTGCGTTGAACCTCACGTGCCAAAAGACTTCCCGAGCAACTGAGTGCAAACTCTGCCTGACACGCAAAGGTTCAGCTAGTTGCGACTGTACGCGCCCACCGGAGCCTGCTTTTATAACAGCTGAAAAACTCGACGACATCCGACTGACTCAGTAAGGACGCAACAACATGATTCGAACACCGACGCGCCTGCTGTTGGCGAGCCTCTCGATTTTCATGAGTACCGGCGCCTGGGCCGATTTCACCGCCACGCCGAGTGAAGCCCGGGCCATCGCCAAGGAAGCCTATCTTTATGGCTTCCCGGTGGTGGAGATGTACAAGACTCTCTACACCCAGGCTGTCGACAAGACCGGGGCGAACTTCAAGGCGCCGTTCAACCACATCGGGAACACCGCGCAGGCGATAACCCCTAAAGATACAGCGATCCCCACCCCCAACCCGGACACGCCCAACTCCTTTGTCTGGCTCGATCTGCGGGCCGAGCCCGTGGTGTTGACCCTGCCCAGGATCGAAGACAACCGCTACTACGCCGTGCAGTTGGTCGACCTCTATACGCAGAACTTCGGCTATCTGGGCACCCGCAGCACCGGTAACAACGGTGGCCACTACATGATTGCCGGCCCGGGCTGGAAAGGCCAGCAGCCAACCGATATCGACCGCGTCGTGTACAGCGAAAGCAACATCGCCTACGCCCTGTACCGCACTCAATTGTTCGATGAAAAGGACTTGGGCAAAGTCAGACAGATCCAGGGCGGCTATAAGGTCCAGACCCTGAGCAGCTACGTGAAGCAGCCCAAACCCATCAAGCCGCCGAAAATTGCCTGGCCCAAGCCTACGCCGAACATGAGCGACAGCGTGCACCTGTTCCGCTATCTGAACTTCATGCTGGCCTACGCAGCACCGCAGGACAGTGAGAAAGACGTGCTCGCGCGTTTTGCCAGGATCGGCGTCGAGGCGGGTAAACCGTTCGACCTCAAGGCCCTGACGGTTGAGCAACGCAAAGCGCTGGATGACGGCATCGCCGACGGCAAAGCCGAGTATGCAGCCTTCAAAAAAGACAAGATCGATACCCATCAAGTATCCAGTGCAGACCTGTTCGGCAATCGCGACCACCTTCAAAACAACTACCTGTACCGCTACGCTGGCGCCAACCTGCACCTGTTTGGCAACTCCGGCGATGAAACGGCCTACCTGCGCTACTCCGTGGACAGCGAGGGCAAACCCGCCAACGGCGCACGCCACAGCTACACCCTGCACTTCGCCAAGGACCAGTTGCCACCGACCGACGCATTCTGGTCACTGACCATGTACAACGCCAAGACCAATCTGCTGACCCCAAACCTGAAGAAGCGCTACGTGCTCACGTCGGGGATGTTGCCCAACTTCAAGCTCGACGCCGATGGCGGCCTGACGCTGTTGGTCGCGCACCACGAGCCACCGAAGGCGGAACAAAGCAACTGGCTGCCAGCACCACCCGGCCCGTTCTATGCCCTATTGCGCATTTACCTGCCCAAGCCTGAAGTGGGTAACGGGCAATGGAAGCAGCCACCGCTCACACCGATCAAATAGCACCCGCTCAAGTCGCGCACCGTTTGAGGCTTAGCCCTTTTTAAGCTTCAAAAACGATTGATGCAGGTCCGACGCCCAGCCGTCGATGACGCTTTTCACGTCATCGGCTTTCATCACCTGGGAGTCGTTTGCCAACGGTTTACCGGTGCCTTTGCGCACGACTTGGGCGACCACCTTGCCACTGGCACCGTCGAGGAATTGGGCTTCGGTGCCCAAGGTGGTTTCCTGGTCACGAATCCCGGCGCCCGTGCTGACCGTGGCGACCACCAGGGCGACAGGAATGTACTCATAGGGCTTGAGACTTTCGGTCTTGCTGCTGACGGCAGTGATCGCCGCGCGCACCACGATCACGCCCGGGCCTGGTCCGTCGGCCAGAGGCAAGGACTTTTCCAGTTCGCGCTTGAGCGCCTGGCTGTAGTAGGTGCTGATGCCCTGCAAGGTGCTTTCAGGGATCCTGGTGCTGGCTTGCGGCTTGGGGTAGAACTGGGTGGGCTCGATGTACACCGCGTTATAGCGGCTCAGACTCAGGTTGGGGTCCACCCAACGCATCACCTGCGCGCCCGATGGCGACTTGGCTTCCTTGAGGTTGCTGTAGTCTGAGAGAAACCCGGAGTATTCGTCCGGCTGCGTCACCTTGCTGGAACACCCCATCACCCCGATCGTGGCAATACACACGGTGCTGATCATTATTCCCAGTTTCATCGCGAGACTCCTTGGCTGACGTTGAGGAAGCGTTGAGCATTAGGTATAGCTGATGCTGGAGCTGCGGCAATGGAGCAAACCCGCTAGGGGCGGCCTGTATTAACAGTCTTTGACAGTTTCCCGACAAAGCTCACAAAGACTCATCGACGGCCCGCCCCTAGCATTCGAGCATCCAAACCACCCCTCGGGTGCTCATCATGTTTCGCACATTGCGCAGTATTCCGCTGCTGGGTTGCCTGCTGGGCAGCCTCGGCTGCCACGGCCAGCCGCCGGCCCCGCCGCCCATTCCCAAGGGCGACTACAGCGCAATCATCCGCTACCTGCAAAAACGCATTCCCAGCGAAATGGCCAGGCAAAACATACCCGGCCTGTCCATCGCCCTGGTCAACGGCCAGGAACTGATCTGGGCCCAGGGCTTTGGCCTGGCCGACAAGGCCCTGGGCAAACCCGTCACCCCCAACACCGCGTTCCGCGCCGGCGCCCTCTCCAAACTGCTGACCGCCACCGTCGCCCTGCAACTGGTGGAGCAACAGCGCCTGGCCCTCGACGCCCCGATCCAGGACACGCTGCGGGAGTTCTACGTACGCTCGCGCTTTCATTCCGACCAGGCTGCCGCCGACCGCGACATCACCCTGCGCCGCCTGCTCAGCCACCAGTCCGGCCTGCCCAGCGAACACCTGCGGGACGTGCGCAACACCTTCGCCATGGGCCAGATGCCGATGCGTATTTCAGGGGTTTGGCTGAGCACGCCACCGGGGACCCAGGTGGCCTATTCCAACCTCGGCTACGCCCTGGTCGGCGCCGCCATCGAACGCAGCAGTCGGCAGGATTTCGAAACCCGACTGCAAAGCAGCCTGCTCAAGCCCCTGGAGATGAACCAGTCGAGCTTCGTCGGCACCGGCGCGCAACCGGGCTTTCGCGCCCGGGGTTATGCAGACGGCACCGTCAGCGCCGACGCCCAGGTGCGCGACCTTGCGGCCGGTGGCTTGTGGAGCAGCCCCAAGGACCTCAGCCACTACGTGCGTATGCTCTTCGCCCGGGGCCTCTATAAAGACAGACAGGTACTGGGCAGCCAGTCGATTGACGAGATGTTCAGCCAGCAAAACACCGGCAACGCCCTGGACTTCGACTGCCAGATGGGCCTGGGGTGGTTTCTCGCCCCTTGCGGCGATGAGCCGGTGGGCCCCGGCATTCGCACCTTCCAGCACAGCGGTGGCGGAGATGATTTCGCGGCGCAACTGACGATGCTGCCGGACCAGCAACTGGCCGTGATCGTGATGGCCAACGACAGCAACGCCGAAGAGATGGTGGTGTCCCTGACCACCGACACCCTGCGCCTGATGCTCCAGGCCCAGACCGGCGACCCGGTGTGTGCCGACAACTGCCAGGCGCCCGCCCACGGCCTGAAAATCCGCCAGGTGCCCGCCGCGATCGACCGCAGGCGCCTGGCGGGTTTCTACGCCACGGCCTGGGGTGTCTTCCGTATCAAGGACGAAAACGGCCAGCTGTATGGCGAGTTGGCCGACACCCGTTTCGAACTGCTGCGCGACGGCCAGGGCTGGCTGCGGGCACAACAGAAATTCCTCGGCTTCTGGCTCAAGGACCTCGGCGAACTGGGCCGTGTGCAGCTGGATGTGGTAACGGTGCAAGGGCGCCAGATGCTCACCGCCCGCAGCCACGGCCAACGCGTCCCGGTGGGCGAACGCATCGAACAGACCCCGCTGAGCAATGCCTGGGCCGACACCATCGGTACCTATCAAGTGCTCAACACCCATGAGCCCGACGCGCCCCTGAGCGGCATCAGCGTGCGCCTGGAGAACGGCTTCCTGGTGATCCGCGGTCAACTGCACGACGAGCCGCTGACCGACTACATCCTGCTGCCCGTGGACAACGCCCATGCGGTGCTGGCCGGCAACGGCTATGGCCTGGGCGATACCGTGAGTCGCCAGGTCAACGGCCTGAGCGCCTCCGGCTACCACTTCAAACGTACCGATTCTCCCCACAACCCCTTGAGTCTCTGACCTCACATGAAGACCATCATGCGTTCAAAACACCTCTGCCTGTCCCTGACGTCGCTGTGCTTGCTTGCAAGCGCCGACACCCTGCTGGCCGACGACTGGGAATACACCCTCAAGGCCGGCGTGGCCAACCTGCCCCGCTACAGCGGCAGCGACGAGCGAGTCACCGCGCCGGTGCTGGGGGCGGCCATCGTCAGCCCGTGGGGGATTTTCCTCGACACCGACAAGGGCCTGGGCTGGGGTTATGACGGCGGCGGTGCGAGCTTCAGCGCCTACGTCGGCGCCAGCGGCTCACGCAAGGACGAAAGCAAGACCGGGCGCCCGGGCTCGAAGAAACTCAAGGGCATGGGCGAGATCAAGACTCGCCCCCAGGTGGGTGTCAGTGGCAGCTATAACCTGGGCGGAGTGATTCTCGGCGCAACCCTGGAGCATGCGCTTGAGGAAGATGATCACAAGGATTCCGGCAAGGCGTTCACCCACCTGGAGCTGAGCCTGGGCACCAACCTGTACGACGGCGACTACGGTTCGCTGGATGCCAGCCTCAGCAGCCATTTTGGCGACAGCAACTACCTGCAGACCTGGTACGGCGTGACCACCGGCCAGGCCGCACAGAGTCGCTTCAAGGCCTACAAGGCCAGCGGCGGCAACATCAGCAACGGGATGAATCTGGTGTGGAGCTTGCCGATCAGCGAGCACACACAGTTTTCGACGCTGTTGGATGTGCAGTACCTGGCAGACAAGGCCGGGCAAAGCCCGATTGTGGAGAGACGCTTGCAGACGTCGGTGATGGGGATGGTCGAGTACACGTTCTAACTTTGGTAACCCAATCAAAATGTGGGAGCGGGCTTGCTCGCGAAGGCGGTGTTTCAGTCAATGTATCCGGC
>NZ_JBSVWQ010000071.1:0-27538 GCF_054071215.1 Pseudomonas sp. SDO5522_S412
ACCCGCTGTAAGAGCGGAACCATAAGCGGCCGTTACCGCAGCAACGGATATGTACCCAATCAGCTGCCCATATCCCCCGCCCAACCCTCCTACGCAACTATTGGTTACAAGTTGGTGATAACCTCACCGTTCCCCCACCCAGACCCGTCTCCCCGATGCCCAGTGAACCCGCGCTGCTGTTACGTCACCACCGCCCTTTCATCGCGTTCTGGCTGGCGCGGATCTTCACCGCCAGCGGTTTCCAGATGCTCACCGTGGCCATCGGCTGGAACCTCTACCAACTGACCGGCAACGTGCTGGACCTGGGTTTGGTCGGCCTGGTGGAGTTCGTACCGCGGGTGCTGTTCATGCTGCACACCGGCCATGTGGCCGACCGCTATGAACGGCGCAAGGTCGCAGCCATCTGCCAGACCGTTCAAGCGTTGATCGCGCTATCCCTGGCAATCGGCGGACTGACCGGCAATGTCACCCGCGAGATGATTTTTATCCTGGCATTCCTGCTGGGCGCAGCCCGCTCGTTTGAAATGCCCACCACCCAGGCCCTGCTGCCGAGCATCGTGCCCACTGCACTGTTTCCCCGCGCCGTGGCGTCGTCGCAGTCGGCGCAGCAATTGGCCACCATCGTGGCGCCGGCGCTGGGCGGTCTGCTGTACGCCTTTGGCAGTGTCTGGGTCTACGGCCCCACGGTGGTGCTGTACCTGATCGCCTGCGTGCTGACCCTCAACCTGCCCGCGCGCCAGACGCCGCTGAACAAGGCCAAGGCGACCATGGATTCGTTGCTGGCCGGGATTCGTTTTATCCGCAGTCGGCCGGACATCCTCGGCGCGATTTCCCTGGACCTGTTCGCCGTATTGCTGGGCGGCGCCACGGCCTTGCTGCCGGTGTTCGCCAAGGACATTTTGCTGACCGGGCCGTGGGGCCTTGGGCTGCTGCGCTCGGCGCCAGCGGTCGGGGCGTTGTTGATGTCGTTGTGGCTGGCGCGGTTTGCCGTCGACCGGCATGTGGGGCGGATCATGTTTACGGCGGTCGGGGTGTTTGGCGTAGCCACCATCGCGTTCGGCCTGTCGACCTCGTTCTGGTTCTCCCTGGCGGTGCTGGTGGTATTGGGCGCAGCGGACATGATCAGCATGGTGATCCGCGCCTCGTTCGTGCAACTGGAAACCCCGGACGAAATGCGCGGCCGGGTGAGCGCGGTCAACGGGCTGTTTATCGGCGCGTCGAATCAGTTGGGCGAGTTCGAGTCCGGGATCACCGCCCACTGGTTCGGCACCGTGCCCGCCGTGGTCATGGGCGGCATCGGCACGCTGGTGGTGACCGGGGTCTGGATCAAACTGTTCCCGACCCTGGCCAACCGCGACCGCATGCATGTGCCGGTGGAAGAGCCCGCCAAGGTTTAGAAGACCTTGTCGAGGGTGACGGGAAAGTCCCGCACCCGCTTGCCGGTGGCGTGATACACCGCGTTGGCCACCGCCGCCGCCACCCCGACTATCCCGATCTCGCCGACGCCCTTGGACCCAAGGGCGTTGACGATCTCGTCGTGTTCTTCGACAAACAGCACATCAATCTCGCCGATATCCGCGTTTACCGGAATGTGGTATTCGGCCAGGCTGTGGTTCATGGAGCGACCCAATGCGTGATCGACCTGGGTCTCCTCATGCAACGCCATGCCGATGCCCCAGACCACACCGCCGAGAATCTGGCTACGGGCCATCTTCGGATTGACCACCCGCCCGGCCGCAATCGCACTGACCACCCGGCTGACCTTGATGGTGCCCAGGTCCTCATCCACCCGCACTTCGACAAACACCGCCGAATGGGTGGCAGAGGCATAGCCTTCGCGCTGTTTGCCCGGCTCGCAATCCACCTGCACTTCCAGCGCCTGCTCGCCGCTGTCTTGCACCAATTGCGCCAGGGAGATGCGCTGGTCACCGGCGTGCATCTGGCCGTTCTCAAACCGCGCCGACTCAGCGTCTTTGAACGCCGGGTAAGTCTTGCGCGCAATGTCCAACAGCTTGGCGTTCAACGCTTCACAGGCCTGTTGCACCGCACTGCCCACCGACGACACGGTAAACGAGCCGCCCTGCAACGGCGCCGTCGGCAGCGATGAATCCCCCAGCAGGAACGTCACATCGCCTACCGGCACGCCGCTGGCCTGGGCGGCGATCTGCGCCATGACCGTGTAAGTGCCGGTGCCGATATCGGTGGTGGCACTGCTGACCGTGAGCTTGCCGAGGTGGTCGATGCGTGCCTTGGCGCTCGCCTTCATTTGCAGGGCCTCCCACACGCCACCGGCCATGCCCCAACCGATCAGTTGGCGACCATCGCGCATGCTTCGCGGCTCCGGGTTGCGCTGGCTCCAGCCAAAACGCTCGGCACCTTCGCTGTAGCATTCGCGCAACGCTTTGCTGGACCAGGGCTTGTCTTCATTCTGATTGCGCTCGGCATAGTTGATCAGCCGCAATTGCACCGGGTCGATGCCCAGGGCGCAGGCCAGTTCATCCATCGCGCATTCCAGGCCGATCACCCCCAGCGCTGCGCCGGGGGCGCGCATGTCCAGCGGTGTGAACACGTCCAGCGGCACCAGCTTGTAGGTCAGCAGCACGTTATCGCAGTGATAGAGCATGCCGCTCCATTCCACCACGTGCTCGCTGAAGTCCTCGAAGCGCGAGGTCTGGCCGATGGCGGTGTGGCCCAGGGCAAGCAAGCGGCCATTGGCGGCAGCACCCAGTTGCAGGCGCTGCAAGGTGCGCGGGCGATAACCGAAGGTGAACATCTGCTGGCGCGTGAGAGTGACGCGCACCGAACGCTTCAGGGCCAGCGATGCCATCACTGCCAGCGGCAACTGGTACTGCGGGCGCAGACCTGAACCAAAGGCGCCGCCGACGAACGCGGCGAAGATCCGCACCTGGCTTTTATCCAGGCCGAAGACTTTCTGCACATAGGCCTGGCAGTTCTGCGGGCCCTGGGTCTTGTCGTGGATATGCAGGGTGCCGTCCGGCTGATACAGCACGGTACTGGCGTGGGGTTCCATGGGGTTATGGTGTTCGATGGGCGTGCTGTAGTGCAGATCCAGGCTCGTGGCGGCGCCGGTCCATTCGGCCTGGAAGTTGCCGCGCGGCTTGGGCGGTGTTTGCGGCGACGGGTGCGCCTGCTCCTGCAAGGCCAGCAGATCGGTCTCGGCAGGCTCGGCGGCGTATTCGATCTGCACCAGGGAACCGGCGTGGCGCGCCAGCTCCAGGTTGTCGGCAATCACCAATGCCAACGGCTGGCCGCTATACAGCACGCGGTCGTTGTACAGCGGGCGAAACGGCGAGCCGTCGGCAGCATCGGCATCGGCGTAGCTGTCGTCGTAGCTGGCCAGTTTCGGGCGGTTGAGGTGATCAAGCACCATCACCACACCGGGCAGCGCCAGGGCTTGGGACGCATCAATGCGGATGACCCGGCCCTTGGCGATGTTGCTCGACACCACGCTGCCGTGCAGCAAGCCATCCTCGGGAAACTCACCGGCATAGCGCGCTTGCCCGGTGACCTTGAGCAGACCGTCGACCCGGTCCAACGGTTTGCCGATTGCGCTCATGACGTGGCTCCTGCAACAGCGGCATCGCTCAGGGCGCGAATGATCGCGCGGCGTGCCAGTTTGATCTTGAAGCCGTTGTGCTCCAGCGGCTCGGCGTCCAGGAGCAGGGTTTCGGCGGCAGTGCTGAAGGTTTCGCGGCTGACGGACTGGCCGATCAGCGCGGCTTCCACCGCGCGATCACGCCATGGCTTGTGGGCGACGCCGCCCAGGGCCAGGCGGGCGTCGACGATCACATCGCCATCCAGCTCAAGCGCCGCCGCGACGGATATCAGGGCGAAGGCGTAGGAAGCCCGGTCACGGATTTTCAGATAGTGACTGTGGGCAGCCAGGTGGTCGGCAGGCAACTCGATGGCGGTGATCAGTTCGTCGTCGGCCAACTGGTTATCCCGCTGGGGTGCATCGCCCGGCAGCCGGTGAAAGTCGGCGAACTCGATGACCCGCGCACCACCCCGGCCCTGCACATGCACCCGCGCATCCAGGGCGGCCAGGGCCACGCACATGTCCGAAGGATGGGTGGCGACGCACTGGTCGCTGGCGCCGAGGATCGCGTGAATGCGGTTCAAACCGACCCGCGCCGGGCAGCCACTGCCGGGCTCGCGTTTATTGCAGGGCACGGCGGCGTCATAGAAGTAGTAGCAACGGGTGCGTTGCAGCAGGTTGCCGCCGGTACTGGCCATATTGCGCAATTGCGGCGAGGCGCCGGCGAGGATGGCCTGGGACAGCAGCGGGTAGCGTTCCTCGATCAGCGGGTGCCAGGCCAGGTCGGCGTTGCTCACCAGGGCACCGATCATCAAGCCGCCCTCGGGAGTTTCTTCCACGTCGCGAAGTGGCAGCCCGGTGATATCAATCAGGTGCTCCGGGCGGCTGATGTTCTCTTTCATCAGGTCCAGCAGGTTGGTGCCACCGGCGATAAACCGCGACGCCGGGCTGACCAGGTGCACCGCCTCCTGCACGTCGGCCGGCTTGCTGTAATGGAAGGGATTCATTGCTCACCTCCCTGCACGCGGCACGCCGGCAAGGCTTCTTCGATGGCATCGCGGATGTTGTTGTAGGCGCCGCAGCGGCAAAGGTTGCCGCTCATCAGTTCCTGGATCTGCGCGGTGTCGTGGGCGCGGCCTTCACGGGCCAGGCCCACCGCCGAGCAGATTTGCCCCGGCGTGCAGTAGCCACACTGGAAGGCATCGTGCTTGATAAAGGCCTGTTGCATCGGGTGCAGGTCGTCGCCCGAGGCCAGGCCTTCGATGGTGGTCAACTCGGCACCGTCGCACATCACCGCCAGGGTCAGGCAGGCGTTCACCCGTTTACCGTTGAGCAACACGGTGCAGGCGCCGCACTGGCCGTGGTCGCAGCCCTTCTTGGTGCCCGTCAGGTCCAGTTGCTCGCGCAGCAGGTCCAGCAGGGTGGTCCAGGGCAATACATCCAGTTGGATGGGGTCCCGATTGAGGGTCAGGCGTATCGGATGACTGACGAACGGCTTGGCCGCCGCGCCATTGGGAGTTGCGCTCATAAACACCTCACGGATTGGTGTGCAATCGCGGCGTTCAGAAAAGTCGCCGTCTTAGCGGTCCGACTTCCGGAGTTTATGAGCGTTCAAGGCAATTGATGGGTGGCGATCAGCGAATGCCGAGGGTGGTGACCAACTGGTTGCGCGGTGGGTTGATCGAGGTGTTGCTGTACTGGAACGTGCCGCCGGCTTCGACATTATCCAGCTGGAACGTATAGATGTAGCCCATCAACGTTCCCGCGCCGCTGCATGGCTGGCTGATGGAACCCACCTGGCAGATGGCGGTGGTGCTGATACGGGGCACCGACGCGCCGTCGAAAAATGCCTGTGGGCTGTTGCCCAGGCCGACTTCCATCACGTACACCAGTGTCTGCCCGCGGTGCGTGCACATCTGGGTGCTGTCGGCCCGCTCGGGAATGGTTTCAGTGCACTTGGCCGACTGAACCTTGAATACCCGCACCTCGCTCAACGCCGGTGCAGGCGCGCCCCACGCCGGTGCCGCACCGAGCCACAGGCCGATGCAACCGAACAGAGCTAGACTCCAGGCGCTGGCTTTTTTCATGCTGTCGATGACCCTGTAATAAACGTCGGCGCAGTATGCCTCAAGGCCATGATCAAGCCTATGCGCCACTGGCCCTCGGCTGCTGGTATGATGCGCCGCTTTTTCCGATCCTCTCTGGAACCACAGGCGCTTGGCGCAGTTTGTGCTTTGACTTAGAGGTCAACAAATAACGACGCAAAATAGCGTCACAGGGAGCAGGCATGCTGGAAAAGCTGTTTCAACTCAAGGCACACAACACGAATGTGCGCACCGAGATTCTCGCGGGCGTCACCACCTTCCTGGCCATGGCCTACATCCTGTTCGTCAACCCGAGCATTCTCGGCGAGACCGGCATGGACAAGGGCGCGGTCTTTGTTGCGACCTGCCTCGCGGCGGCCATCGGTTCCACCGTGATGGGCCTGATCGCCAACTACCCGATTGCCCTGGCACCGGGCATGGGCCTCAACGCATTCTTCACCTACACCGTGGTCCTGCACATGGGCCACACCTGGCAAGTGGCGCTGGGTGCGGTGTTCATCTCGGCGGTGCTGTTCTTCCTGCTGTCGATCTTCCGCATCCGTGAATGGATCATCAACAGCATCCCGCTGCCCCTGCGCTCGGCGATTGCGGCGGGTATCGGCCTGTTCCTGGCGCTGATCGCCCTGCACAACGCCGGCATCGTGGTCAGCAACCCGGCCACCATGGTGGGCCTGGGCGACCTGAAACAACCCGCGCCGATCCTCGCCACCCTCGGCTTCGCGCTGATCGTTGCGCTGGAAGCCCTGAAAGTGCGCGGCGCGGTATTGATCGGCATCCTGGTGGTGACCATCGCCTCCATCGTGCTGGGCTTCACCCCGTTCGGCGGCGTGATGTCGATGCCACCTTCGCTGGCCCCGACCTTCCTGCAACTGGACATCAAGGGCGCCCTGGACATCGGCCTGGTGAGCGTGATCTTCGCGTTCCTGTTCGTCGACCTGTTCGACAACTCCGGCACCCTGATCGGCGTCGCCAAGCGCGCGGGTCTCATGGGCAAGGACGGCCACATGCCGAAAATGGGCCGTGCGCTGATCGCTGACAGTACGGCGGCCATGGCCGGCTCGCTGCTGGGCACCTCGACCACCACCAGCTACATCGAATCGGCGGCGGGCGTGAGCGCCGGTGGCCGTACCGGTTTGACCGCCGTCGTGGTCGCGATCCTGTTCCTGCTGGCGCTGTTCTTTTCGCCACTGGCGGCCAGCGTCCCGGCCTTCGCCACCGCACCGGCGCTGCTGTTCGTCGCCGTACTGATGACCTCGGGCCTGGCCGAAATCGACTGGGACGACATCACCGTCGCCGCACCGGTGGTGATCACCGCCCTGGCGATGCCATTCACTTATTCCATCGCCAACGGCATTGCCTTCGGTTTCATCGCCTGGACCGCCATCAAGCTGCTTTCGGGCCGCTACCGTGAGCTGAACCCGGCGCTGGTGATCCTGTCGATTCTGTTTGTGATCAAGCTGGGCTGGTTCAACGCATGACTTTTGACGCCGCAAGCTACACCGTTCAACTGGAAGAAAAGGTCACGCGCCTGCGTGACCTGCTGGCGCCGTTCGACGCGCCAGAGCCTCAGGTTTTCGACTCGCCGTTGCAGAACTTCCGCCTGCGGGCGGAGTTCCGCCTGTGGCGCGAAGAGGGTCAGCGCCACTACGCAATGTTCTCCCAGGACGACAAGCGCACGCCGATCCTCATTGAAGAGTTTCCGATTGCCAGCCTGCGCATCAACCAGTTGATGCCGCAACTCAAGGCCGCCTGGCAAGCCAGCGCCGCCCTGAGCCACAAGCTGTTCCAGGTGGAGCTCCTCACCACTTTGGCCGGCGACGCGATGATCACCCTGTGCTATCACCGACCGCTGGACGAGCATTGGCATACGGCGGCGAACAAGCTGGCGGCAGACCTGAACGTCAGCATCATCGGCCGCTCCAAGGGCAAGCGCGATGTGATCGGCCGCGATTACGTGGTCGAGAAACTCGACGTCGGCGGTCGCACCTTCAGCTATCGCCAGCCTGAAGGCGCGTTCACCCAGCCCAACGGCACGGTGAACCAGAAGATGCTCAACTGGGCGTACGAAGCGCTCGGCGACCGCAGTGACGATTTGCTGGAGCTGTATTGCGGCAACGGCAACTTCACCCTGCCCCTGGCCACTCGCGTGCGCAAAGTGCTGGCCACCGAGATCAGCAAGACTTCGGTGAACGCGGCGCTGAGCAACCTCGATGAAAACGCGGTGGATAACGTCACCCTGGTGCGTTTGTCTGCCGAAGAGCTGACCGAGGCCTTGAATGAAGTGCGGCCGTTCCGCCGCCTGCACGGCATCGACCTCAAGAGCTACGAGTTCGGCAGCGTGTTCGTCGACCCGCCGCGTGCCGGCATGGACCCGGACACCTGCGAGCTGACCCGGCGCTTCGAGAACATCCTGTACATCTCCTGCAACCCGGAGACGTTGGCGGCGAACATTGCGCAACTGCATGACACGCACCGGATTACCCAGTGCGCGATGTTTGACCAGTTCCCGTGGACGCACCACATGGAATCGGGTGTGTTACTGACCCGGCGTTAAATCCCCAGCACTGCAAAGATCAAAATGTGGGAGCCGTCGAGCTTTAGCGAGGCCGCGATGGCGGTGGGTCAGACAGAAAAATGTCATCAGCCCCGCCGCCATCGCAGCCTCGCCAAGGCTCGACAGCTCCCACAGTGGATCGGTGTGTTAGCCGATATAGCCATCATGCCGATGGCTGGAAATACCCCGCCAACGCCCGCAGGTCCTGCTCGTTCAGCAACCCTGCAAAATACTTCAGTTGTATCCGCGCCAGCAGATACGCATGCCGCGCATCCGCCAGGTCGCGGCGTGCCGTGAACAGTTGCTGCTCGGCATCCAGCACATCGAGGTTGACGCGCTCGCCACCGGTCACGCTTTTCTTCGTCGCCTTCACCAGGGCGGTGGCCGAGCTGACCGCCATTTCATACGCCCGCACTTTGGCCGCGCCGCTGGTGTTGAGGTTGAATTGCTTGCGCAGTTCGATCAGCGTCCTGGCGGTCTGCGCGTCCAGTTCATATTGGGCCTGGGACAGTTGATTGGCGGCCTGACGGGTTGACGCCGACACCGAGCCACCGGCGAACAGCGGCAGGCTGACCTGGATGCCGACGCTGTTGGTGTCGTACTTCTGGTTGTAGCTGCTTTCCGAATCCGAGCTGGTCTGGCGGCTGCTCGCATACAGGCTGACCTTGGGCATGTGCCCGGCGCGCTTGCGCTCCACTTCGTATTCGGCGACGTCCAGCGCGTGGTGCTGGGATTTGAGCTCCGGGTTGTTGGCCATCGCCATTTCCCGCCAGGTCTCGAAACGGTTGGGCGCCAGCGGCGGGATCTCGAACTGGCGAGTCAGCGGCGCCAACTCGTCTATCTGCAACGGCTGGCCCACAATCGCTTCCAGCTCGCGCAGGGCTGCGTCCTGGGTGTCCAGGGATTCGATCTCTTCGGCCTGGGCCAGGCTCAGGCGTGCCTGGGTTTCCAGCACATCGGTGCGGGTGCCCTCGCCGCCCTTGAGCAGCCGTTCATTGAGTTGCAGGCGCTCGGCATACGCGCGTTTCTGGGCGCGGCTCAGCTCGATCCGCTCCCGGGCCAGCAACGCCTGGCTGTAGGCGCTCAACACCCGCACGGCCAGTTCCTGGCTCTTGCTGCGAAAGCGTTCATCGGCAAACAGCGCCTGCGCTGCACCCTGGCGATAGCGCGCATAGGCTTCGTAATCGAGCAGCGGTTGTTGCAGGGTCAGGGTCGAGGCATAGCTGCGGTAATCGCGGTCGCTGGTGACGTTGCCCACCGCCGTCGACTGGGTGACTTCGGACTCATTGCGCGAGTTGCTGTAGCTCCAGGACAGGTTCGGCAACAGCCCGGCGCGGCCGATGATGCGGTTTTCCTCGCCGGCCTCGCGCTCCTGGATTGCCGCCTGAAACGTCGGGTCGTTGCGCAGGGCCAAGTCATAGGCGTCGAGCAATCCCAGCGCCTGAACCGATCCACTGCAGGCACAACACAGACCGAATAACAGCGCCTTCATTCTTCCACCAACGCCATGTGAGTCCGATCCAGCAAGGGTTTGAACAGGTAGTTGAGCATCGAGCGCTCACCGGTTTTGACGAACGCTTCCACCGGCATGCCCGGGCGAATCTGCAAGCCGTCGAGCTGGCGCATGCCAGCTGCACTGACCTGGGCGCGCAAGGTGTAATACGGCTCATCGGTGCGCTCGTCGACCTGGCGGTCGGCCGACACCAGCGTCACTTCACCGGCAATGCGTGGGGTGGTGCTCTGGTTGAACGCCGAGAACAGCAACTCCACCGGCAAGCCCGGGTGCACCTTGTCGACCATCTGCACCGGCACCCGCGCTTCCACCAGCAGTGGTTCGCCCTGGGGCACGATGTCCATCAGCGCCTGGCCGGGCTTGATCACGCCGCCTTCGGTGTACACCTCCAGCCCCACCACCACGCCAGCCGCCGGCGCGCGCACCAGGCTGTTGGCCAGTTCGAATTCGGCCGAGGCCAACCGGTTGCGCAAGTCGTCGCTGCGGGTGCGGGTTTCGGCCAGTTGGCCGCGCAGGTCTTTCTGGAAGTCTTCGCCGAGCTGGCGGATGCGCAGGCGCAGTTCGAGGACTTGCCGTTGCAACTGGCCGATGCGGCCGAAATCCTCGGCAATCGCACCGTCGAGCTGGGCATACAGCCGTTCATTTTCCAGCAGCCGATTGCGCGGAATGTAGCCGTCCCGCGCCAGCTCGCGCAGGCCTTGCAGTTGTTCATTCATCGCGGTGCGTTGCAGCACTTTGCTGGCCTGGGATTCCCGGGTGCCGCGCAATTGTGCCTCGGCCCCGGCGATGGTTTCCCGCAGGCCTTGCTGCTCCGTGGCCAGGGCCTGGGCGCGACTGCTGAACAGTTGCCGTTGCAGGCTCAAGGTGGCGGCGGCCTCAGGCTCGTTCAGCAGTTCGGGGCCGAAGACGATGGCCGACAAGCCTTCGCTCTCGGCACTCAAGCGCGCTTCGCTGGCCCGGGACGCAATGAACTGGCTGCGCAAAGACTGCATCTGCCCGCGCAACGGGGTTTCCTTCAGGCGGACCAATACCTGGCCGGCGCTCACCACCTCGCCATCGCGCACTTCGATCCGCTCGACGATCCCGCCCGCGGGGTGCTGCACCGTCTTGCGGTGCCCCGACACCATGACCTTGCCGGACACCGCCACACCCTTGTCCAACGGTGCCAGCGCGGCCCAGCCAAGGAACCCGGCAAACCCGCCGAGCACCAGCAACCAGCCCAGGCGCGCGTATTTTTTATCGTCCAGCGCCAGCACGTTGTTCACCGGCGGCACGCTGTTGTCCGTCACAAGCACAGGTCGGCTCATGCTTTTTTTCCTTCACCGAGGCGGTAGCTCATGCTCATCGCCGACACCGGTTTGGGCGGCGCGGCCACCGGTTTCTGCGTGGCCTCCAGCACCCGCGCCGTGGGCCCGAACGCCTGCAACTGGCCGTCCCGCAGAATCAGTAATTGGTCCGTCAACGCCAGCACAGGGGTCTTGTGGGTGATCAGCACCAGCGTGCGACGCTGCGCCTTGAGCAAGGTGATGGCATGGAGCAAGGCCTGCTCGCCGGCCTCATCGAGATTGGAATTGGGCTCATCCAGTACGATCAGCGCAGGCACGCCGTACAGCGCTCGCGCCAGCGCGACACGTTGCTTCTGCCCGCCGGACAACCCGGCACCGCCCTCCCCCAGTTGGGTGTCGTAGCCTTGGGGCAACTGCAGGATCAGTTGATGCACGCCGGCCATTTGCGCGGCAGCGAGCACCTTGTCCGAATCCACGGTGTCGAAACGCGCGATGTTGTCGGCAATGCTGCCGGCGAACAGCTGGATGTCCTGGGGCAGATACCCAATGTGCGGGCCGAGTTGCTGCTTGTCCCATTGCGCCAGGTCCGCGCCGTCGAGCCGCACCTTGCCGGCCAAGGGCGCCCAGGCCCCCACCAGCAACCGCGCCAGGGTCGACTTGCCGCAACCGGAAGGCCCGATCACGCCCAGCACGTCACCGGCAGGCAGGCTGAACCCGAGGTTGGCCAATGCAGGCCGACGACTGCCAGGCGCACACGCGCTTAACTGCTCGACCGTCAACTGGCCGCTGGGCGCCGGCAAGCTCATGCGCTCGGTGCGCGCCGGGTTGGCCGCCAGCATCAGGGTCAAACGGTCATAGGCCAGGCGCGCCGAACTCCACTGTTTCCACACGCCGATCAGTTGGTCGATAGGGCTCAGTACCCGCCCCATCAGGATCGAGCCGGCGATCATCATGCCCGGCGTAATCGCCCCCTGCACCGCCAGCAATGCACCCAGACCGAGGACCAATGACTGCAACGCCAGGCGTACGCCCTTGGACCAGGCACTGATGGCAGCGGTCTTTTCACTGGCCAGGTTCTGCGCCGCCAGAAACGCCTGGTGCTGGGCAAACCAGCGCGCACGCAGGGTTGCCAGCATGCCCATGGCTTCGATGGCTTCGGCATTGCGCAGGTTGGCCGTGGCCTGCTGGCTGGCGCTGATCGACAGCTGATTGGCCTGAGTCAACGGTGCCTGGCAGATGTGCTGGTTGGCCCACGCCAGCGCCATCAGCATCAGCGCACCGGCCAGCGCCAGGACGCCGAGCCAGGGGTGGAACAGGAAGATCACCAGCAAGTACACCGGAAACCACGGCGCATCAAAAAATGCGAACAGCGCCTGGCCGGTGGCGAACTGGCGCAAGGTCGTCAGGTCGCTCAACGCCTGCCCAGCCGCCTGGGTACCGCCCTTGAGTTGCGCCTCGAACGCGGCGTCGTACACCCGCTGGTTCAGGCGCATGTCCATCTGTGTGCCAAGACGGATCACCACCTGGCTGCGCACCCACTCCAGCGCGCCCATCAAGCCGAACAAGCCAAGGATCATCAGCGTCAGCATCAACAGGGTCATCGAGTTGCCGGAGGCCAGCACCCGGTCGTAGACCTGCAACATGTACAGCGCCGGGGCCAGCATCAACAGGTTGATCACTGCCGAAAACAGGCCAATGTTGAGGAAGCCACTTTTATAGGCCGTGAGAGCGGCCAGGGTTTCGTTGCCGGCATGGCGCATCGAGGGAGTCTCATGGGGGAAATCGGGAAGCGCCGCCTGCGTTTGACACGCCGCGCGCCGCTGCGCAGAATTTGTCACCGCCGTCGCCCTGGCCTTCGAAACTCACGGCGACGACGGGGTTTACGCAGCGAATGGGAGAGTGATCTTCCATTCGCTTTTTTCATTGCGCAGCAACATCAGGCAGCGAGTGCCCAGTCCTGTGCAACGTCCTGCACGCCTACCAGGGCGACGTCGGTGGTGGTTGCCGTAGCGTGTGCTGCCAGGCCGGCCGAGATCTCGTCGAAGGTGTTGGCGGTGGACAGGCCGAAGTCGTCCAGCAGGTTGTTGAGCACGGTTTCCAGTGCCGAGGTGTTGCCTTGCATCAGGCTGTAGATCACGCTCTGAACGTCGTTGCCGACGCGGCCTGCACCTTGTGCCGCGCTCAAGTCAAGGCCGTTGAAAGCCACTTTGAACGCATCGAGGGTGAAGTCGCTGCCATTGCCGCCGCCCAGGCCGGTACCCAGTTGAACGTTATCCAGGTTGCCCCACAGGTAGTGGTTTTCGTTGTGGCTGGCTGGCAGCGCCGGGTTGAATACGTAGTGCAGGCCGTTGCTGGTGTTGCTGTCGGCAATGAACGCGTAGTCGGAATTGTTGGCGCCGTGGGTCGAATACTGGTCGCCGCTCAGGGAGCCGTTGCTGAAGCCGCCGGTGTTGCTGCTGCCGTGACCCGCAGTGTTGAACCCCAGTGCCCAGTCGGTCAGGTAGTCCGAGACGGAGTAAGCACCGAGCGCAGCTTCGTAACTAACAGAAATAGTCATCACTTAACCTCGTTATAAACAACACGATTGATCAGCACGCTCATACAGCGCACTTTTTGCCCACCCTTGGGCAAAACCGTTGGTTGATAAAGTGCCGTGGCACCTTGATCAGAACTTGTATTCGAGCATCCCGCTCAACGTTCGCCCGCGCGCCAGGCTCAGGTTATTGGCGTCCCCCATCGCAACGAAGTAGGCCTCATCGGTGGCGTTTTCCAGCGCCAGGGCGATGTTCAATTGGTCGGTCATCCAGTAGCTGGCGTACAGGTCATAGAGGGTGTACTGGGGCCATAGCGCCTGGTCGATGAAGTCATAACCTTGTGAGTCGAGGTTCTCGCCATTGCCTGAGCTGTAGCGCACGCGGACGCCCATATCGAGTCGCTTTTCCAGGAAGCGCGCGCCCAGGGTCAGCGAGCCGCGATCAGCCGGCATATAGGTGGCGTTGCCCATGATCCGGCCACAGCTTTCCTTGTTGTTGGCGACATCGTCGTCCAGCACCTCATACGTGGTCACCGGGCGCAGGCCGGTCGTGCCGTTTGGCCGGGTGTAGCGTTCATAGCGTGTGGTGGACGGCCCGTTCTTCTTCGCCCCGCCCATGTAATAGTTCTTCGAGCAGAACTCATTACTGCCGATCATGTGGGTGTAACTAAGGTTGGCGTACGCCCGCCCCATGTCGTAGTTGAGCTGGTACTCCACCCCCCGAAAGCGCGTGGGGTTGGTGTTATTGACGTACGCCATCGTGCCGAGAAAACCGCCGACGGAGGTCTCCGGCAAACTGACGCTGTGGTTGAGGAAAGAGAAGTTCTCGATCCGGGTATCGAAGTAAGCCACCTTCATGCCCAGGCGGTCGTCACCGAACAGCAGTCCCTCTTTGAATACGTTCACGCCCATTTCCCAGTCCCGCGACTCTTCGGGTTTCAGGAACGGGTTGGGAAACACCCGCTCTGATGAGCTGCCACCGTGAGGACGCCCGGTCATGAAGGTTTCCGTTACCGCCGGCGGGCGCCAGCCCTTGCCCCAGCGGGCGTAGAGTTGCATCCAGTCCAGCCCCGGCTTTATGCCGATACCGAACGTGGGAGAGAACTGGCCCTCTTCTCTATCAATGTCGAACACTTCCTCGACACGCTTGGCACCTACCGTGCTGCTGTAGAACCGATCGCGCCGGTAGAGCGTCATCCCGGTGACCCCTTCCAGCCGATAGCGGTCGTACCGCAAGCCCGCATCCAGCGTCAGCCAGTCGCCATATTCGTACTGCAGGTTGTTGAACAGGCTGGCGATGGTGCGTTTGCCACCGGGCGTCCCGCCTTCAACGTAAGGCAACAGGCCGGAAAGGTTAGTGGCCTCGACCTTGTTGGTACTGGGCTTGAACTTGTCTTGATACACCTCCACGCCGTAGTTCCAACTCACATGACCCAACGCATCGAAGTCGAACCGCGATGTGTTGTCGCCCTGTACACCCCAGGTATCGGTCTGAAAATGATCCGTGTAGCCCGCCACATAGTTGCCGGAGGTCAGCGACGCGGTGTTGGGCGCATTGTCCCGGTCCATCTGTGTGGTGACGTAGTAGACCTTGGCCTTGAAATCGATCAGCGGGTTATCCGGCGTGTAGCGATAATCCAGTCCGACGTTCCTGGCATTGAGGTTGTTCTTGCTGACGCGTTGGTAGTACACGCTCTGGTTATCCGGGGCGGTGTAGGCCCACGCGTCATTGCTGTCGCTGTCACTTTCCAGGTAGCTCAGTTGCACCCGTTGGTCATTGGGCAGGTTCAGGCCGAACTTGACGATTTGCGAGCGGGTCACGCTGCCGGTGTCACCGACCTCACTGTTCAGCCAATCGTCGAAGGCCGCAGGCTGGGAGTCACGGGCGCGCAAATGAGTACCCAGTTTCTGGTCGTTGTGGGTACCGGCGCGGTAGTCGCCAAAATGCCGTTCGCTGTACCCCAGCAGCACGTCGCCGCGCTCGTCGCCAAAGGCAAACACACCGCTGCCGTTGAAATAGGTGCCGTTACCCAGTTCACCAATCCCGCTACCGGCACGCAGACGCCCGCCATAGTCCTTGCCATCGGCCAGGAACTCACTGGCCTCCAGGGTCTTGAAGGATGCAATCCCGCCCAACACGGCAGCACCGCCCTGCCCGGACTGGCTGCCCTTGTCGATTTCGATGCTGGAGATGAATTCCGGGTCGATCAACATCGTGCCGTTGCGCTGCTGGTGGCCGTTGACGTTGAAGTTCTGGCGCATGCCGTCGATGTTCATGTTGACCCGGCCGTAGTCCTGCACGCCGCGGATGTTCACCGACAGGCCCGGGTCACGCTGGTTGACGGCGGTGTACACGCCGGCGGTTTCTTCGAGCATGTCGGCGGCGTGGCGTGGTGGGCGTTTGTCGATCTGCTCGCGACTGATCACGGCCACCGAGCGCGGTGTGTCATACACCCAGTCGCTTGGCTTGCCGTTGGTGTTGCCGGTGATGGTGGTGGTGCCCACGGTCAGCGCACCGTCATGGTCGGCGCCGACGCGAGTCAGCGTCACCTGCCGGTCCCCGGTAAAGCGGTATTCCACCGGTGCACTGCCCACCAATCGGCCGAGGCCTTCCTGGGCGCTGTAACGGCCCTTGAGCGCGGTGCTGGTGAGGCCTTGCAGGCGCGCGCTGTCGAACAACACTTGCAACCCGGCCTGGTCGGCGAACGTCAGTACGGCAAGGCCCAAGGGTTGCGCCGCAATATCAAACGTCAACGTGACAGGCTGTGATTCACCGACTGGCGCCTCGGCGGCCTGCACCTGGCAGGCGGAGGCTAACAGCCCCAGGTGGATGGCAAGGGCCAACCGGCTACCGGTGTTGCGCCCCTTGGTGATTGCAGACATCGACGTTATCCCTTCGCTGACCATTCTTGTTTATGCGAATACTTCTCACTTAACAGGACGTGTCAGGCGTCGGAACTCAGTAAGGTTTTTTTGAAAGTTTTTTCAAAGGACGTAAACGGGGCCCGGCGCCCCATCAATAGATCAGGCTCAGCCCCGCCAGATCAAAGCGCTGCACCTGTAATTCTTCGGTCAGGGTGCCGAGGGCCGTGTCGAGCATATCGAGGCGGAACACGCCGCTGACTTCACGGGTGCCGAGGTCGGCATTGGTCAGCACCACCTTGCCCGGCCGGTAGCGGTTGAGCTGTTCGATGACCTTGGCCAGCGGCAAGCGGTCGAAGATCAGCACACCGCGACGCCAACTGGTGGCACGCTCCAGGTCGAAGTCGTCGAGGGCGACCACGCCGTTCTCCGGGCTGTAGCGCGCAGCCTGGCCTTCCTTGAGCACAGTTGCTTTCTGCGGCAGCGCCTGCAGCGTGACGGCCACACTGTGCTGCAACACTCCGACCCAGGCCTGCCGGTCGTCCTCACGCTCGACCACAAACCGCGTGCCCAGGGCACGGGTTTGCCCGCTGGCGCTGTGCACCACGAACGGCCTTTTTTCCTCACCGGCCATGGGCGCCACATCAAAGATGGCCGAGCCTTTGATCAGGCTGATGCGCCGCTGCACACCGTCAAAATCCAGCTTGATCGCACTCGCAGAATCCAGTTGCACGCTGCTGCCGTCCGCCAGGTGCACGGTGCGCACTTCGCCTTTTTGGGTGAAGTAATCGGCCTGCACCTGCAGCAGCGCCTCAGGCCCGCGCACCCAGCCGACGCCCGCCACCACCAGCAACAGCGCAACACTCGCCGCCATGCGCCACGGCCTGCGCCGACGAGGGCCGCGCACCGGCGCAGCGGTGGCGGGCGGCCGCTGGCGATGCAGCGTCTCATCGCGATGCACCTCGCCCAGCGCCGCCCACGTCTGCTCGGCAAAACGCAGCGCCGCTTCATGGCGGCTGTCTCTGGCGATCCATTGGCGCAGCTCGGCCTGCTCCTGATCGGTCAGGGCGCCGGCGTGCAGGCGCACCGCCCAATCGGCAGCCGCCTCGGTAATGCTGTGCTGTTGCGGACCCGGGCTATTCACGTGTGAATCTCGAATTTTTCGTTATATAACGCTGTGACGTCTGACCCCAGATTTGTCGGTAATTCATTCGTCGGACGGCCCCGCCTCACCTTCCTGCAAACGCTGCATGACATACGCCAGCGCCTTGGCCAGGTGCTTTTGCACTGAGCTGTCGGAAATGCCCAGGTGGCGCGCGACCTGGGCATGGGTCATGCCCTCGATCCGGTTGAGACGGAAAATCTGCCGGGTACGCTCCGGCAATTCCGCCAGTGCCTGCTTCAATGCCTGCCGCTGTTGCTGCGCCATCGCCTGAGCCTCCAACCCGGCCATTTCATCTTCAATCTCGGCCAGCGCCTCATGGGGCACGGAGTCGGTCTTGCGCCGCGCCTCCTGGCGGATATGGTCGATCAGCAGATTGCCGGCCGTGCGATAGAGATAGCCCTGGGAGTTGTCGATGCGCTCGCCGGCCGGCTTTTGCGCCAGGCGCAGGAAACTCTCCTGCACCAGGTCTGCGGCCAACTGCGGGTCCCGTACCTTGCGTGCGAGATACCCGCGCAGAGTATCGGCGTGCTTGAGAAACAGGCCTTTGAGATCCACGTCCGACAAACCGACTCCCTGGAATGTTAAGGAAACAGGCGGGCATCTTAAGCGTTGTCGAGAATGATTTTCAATTGATATCAACTCTGATCCACACAACGGTGGTTTTCATTCTGCGTTCGGTAATCGAACGGTTCCCACCCACGCGATTGACCAAATTAACCATTCAGTACATTTTATCGACCTACATAAAAACAACAGTGGAGAACCCTCTATGCCGCCCATCGTGCTGGTGCTCAACGGCCCCAACCTCAACCTGCTCGGCACTCGCGAGCCTGCCACTTATGGCCATGAAACCCTGGCCGACCTTGCTGCCCTGTGTGGCCGCAGCGCCGAGCAACTGGGCCTGAAAGTCGAATTCCGCCAGACCAACCACGAAGGCGAATTGCTGGACTGGATCCACGGCGCCCGCGCCCGTTGCGCCGGCATCGTGATCAACCCGGCAGCCTGGACCCACACTTCGGTGGCGATCCGCGACGCGCTGGTGGCCAGTGAAGTACCGGTGATCGAGGTGCACTTGTCCAACGTGCATGCCCGGGAAGCGTTCCGTCATCACTCGTTCGTGTCGCCGATTGCCAAGGCGGTGCTGGCCGGGTTTGGCAGCCACGGTTATCACCTCGCCCTCGAACATTTCAGCAAGACCTTGAAGGGATGAGCGCGGTGTCCAAACGTCGAATTCTGGCCGGCCTGATCGGCGCCGGCATCCAGGCTTCCCGCACCCCGGCCCTGCATGAGCATGAAGGCGATGCCCAGGGCCTGCGTTACCTCTATCGCCTGATCGACCTCGACCGGCTACAGGTGGATACCCGCGCCCTGCCCGACCTGTTGATGGCGGCCGAACAGATGAACTTCACCGGTTTGAACATCACCTACCCGTGCAAGCAGGCGATCCTGCCGCTGCTGGACGAACTGTCGCCCGAAGCGCGGGGCATCGGCGCGGTGAACACCGTGGTGCTTTGCGACGGTAAACGCATCGGCCACAACACCGACTGCCTGGGCTTTGCCGAAGGCTTTCGCCGGGGCTTGAGTGATGTGGCTCGCAAGTTCGTGGTGCAGATGGGCGCGGGCGGCGCCGGGGCGGCAGTCGCCCATGCGCTGCTGGGTGAAGGCGTGGCACGCTTGAGTATTTTCGACATGGACGCCGAACGTGCCCGCAGCCTGGCGAACAACCTCAACCAGCATTTTGGTACCGGCCGGGCGCAGGCCGGCAATGACCTGGAAAGCGCCATGGCCGAGGCCGATGGCCTGGTGAATACCACGCCGATGGGCATGGCCAAGCTGCCGGGCATGCCGGTGCCGCTGCACACCTTGCGCGCCGACTTGTGGGTAGCGGAGATCGTCTACTTCCCACTGGAAACCGAACTGCTGCGCAACGCCCGCGCCCTGGGTTGCCGCACCCTGGATGGCGGCAACATGGCGGTGTTTCAGGCGGTGAAGGCGTTTGAGTTGTTCACTGGCGAAGTGGCGGATGCAGAGCGCATGCTCGCGCACTTCCAGAGCATGACCACCCAACTGTAGAAACCGGATTAGAAATGTGGGAGCGGGCTTGCTCGCGAATGCGGTGGATCAGCCAAACATCCGGCGACTGACACTCCGCCTTCGCGAGCAAGCCCGCTCCCACATTTTGCTCGGTGTTGAACTCAAGCCTGCAGGTAGCGCAACACCGACTCGCAGATCATCGCCCGATGCCGCTGCTTGACCGCCTCATCCGACAACTCGATCTGAAAGATCTCGCTGAAGGTGTGGCGGTTCGACACCCGGTAGAAGCTGAACGAGTTGATCAGCAGGTGCACGTCCAGCGGCTCCAGCCCTTCCCGGAACAACCCCAACTCGGCGCCCCGGCGCAACGTGGTGCCAAGGGCTTCGAGGATGTTGCTGTTCATCGCCTTGATCGACGTCGACTGCTTTACATACTCGGCGTTGTGGATGTTCTCGATGCTCACGATGCGCACAAAATCCACGTTCTGATCGTGGTGATCAAAGGTGAATTCCACCAGCCGGCGGATCGCTTCCCGGGGCTCCAGGGCCGTCAGGTTCATCCGGGTCTCGGTGTTGCGAATGTCGCCGTAAAGCTTCTCCAGCACCTCGACGTAGAGCTGTTCCTTGCTGCCGAAGTAGTAATAGATCATGCGCTTGGAGGTCTGGATACGCTCCGCGATCGCGTCCACCCGGGCGCCGGAAAGGCCCTGGGTGACAAACTCGACGATGGCTTCCTGGAGAATGTTCTCGCGGGTCTTTTCCGGGTTGTTCTTGCGGCTCTTGCGCGGTGCGGTGGCCGCGGCGGGAAGCTCGGAGGTCAGGGTCATGGTGCGCTCACGGCCTTAGGTGCAGGCGCTGATTATGGGCCGCGCCGCACGCCGAAGGAAGCGCCGGCACCTTACAACCTGGCCTGGCGCACCGCACCGCTGCGGGACTTGGCCATGGCCGCCAGGCGCACCGCCACGTTGGCCGCACCGTAGCCGGCGTAACCGTTCTTGCGCTGGATGATCTCGAAGAAAAACCGGCCCTCGAACGGTTCGGTATAAACGTGAAACAGTTCACCGCCCTGGGCATCGCGGTCGTAGAGGACGTTGTAATACGCGAGCTGGCTGAGGAACTCGTCATCGAAATCAAACCGCGCCGCCAGGTCATCGTAATAGTTCAGCGGGATATCCAGCAGCGGCACGCCCGCATCCTTGGCCCGGCTGACCTCGGCGAAAATGTCCGCGCAGTCGAAGGCAATGTGGTGCACGCCCGAGCCGCGATAGCTCGACAGCGCGTGGGAAATCGCGGTGTTGCGGTTCTCGGAAATATTCAGCGGCAGGCGAATCGAGCTGCAACGGCTGCGCAGTGCCCGGCTTTTCACCAGGCCGTAGGGGTCGGGCAGCACCACTTCGTCGTCGGCTTCGAAATCCAGCAAGCTTTTGTAGAACAACACCCAACTGTCGAGGCTGTCGGCGGGCAAGGCCATGGCCATGTGGTCGATGCGCAGCAGGCCGCCGCTGGCGGCGTTCGCCGGTTGCAGGTTGAAGTCGGTGTCGTAGAGGCCGCCTTCGTGCTGGTCCACCAGGTAGATCAGGCTGCCATCCGGTGCGCGCACCGCTGCCAGCTCCAGCTCGTTGGGGCCGACCAGCCCACGATACGGCTGGCCCTTGTAGGCCACCGCCCGCTCCAGGGCCTTGGCGCTGTCCTTGACGCGGATCGCCGTGGCGCACAACGACGGGCCGTGGGCCTCGAAGAAGTTATGGGCGAAGGAATAGGGTTCGCAATTGAGGATCAGGTTGATATCGCCCTGGCGCAACAGGCTGACGCTCTTGGATCGATGCTGCCCGGCCTTGACGAAGCCCAGGCGCTCCAGCCATGAAGTGAGCTTGGCGCCGAGGTTTTCATCCACGGCAAATTCCAGGAATTCAATGCCGTCGTATTCGCTGGCGGCCGGGGTTTCAAACAGGATCTCGGGGACCTGCGTCGCTTCTTGCTCCAATCGCTGGCGGGTTTTCTCTTCGAGGTACAGCAGCGAGCGCAGGCCGTCGGCGGCATTCGCCCGGGTCGGCGCGGCGCGGAAGCCGTCGTTGAAGATTTCCAGGGACAACGGCCCGGTGTAGCCGCTCTTGATGATCGGGGCGAGAAAGCCCGCCAGGTCGAACTCGCCCTGGCCTGGGAAGCAGCGGAAATGCCGGCTCCATTCCAGTACATCCATCGCGAGGATCGGTGCATCGGCCATCTGCACAAAGAAAATCTTGTCGCCGGGAATCTCGGCAATCGCACTCGGGTCGCCCTTGAGAGACAGGGTGTGGAAGCTGTCGAGCAACACGCCCAGGCTCGGATGATCGATCTTGCGCACCAGGTTCCACACCTGCTGCCAGGTGTTGACGTGCCGGCCCCAGGCCAGCGCTTCATAGCCGATGCGCAAGCCCCGGCGGCCAGCGTGTTCGGCCAGCAGGCTCAGGTCATCCAGCAGAATGCTTTCATCGCCCACGGAATCGGCTGACGCGTTACTGCACACCAACACCAGGTCGGTGCCCAGCTCCTGCATCAAGTCGAACTTGCGCTCGGCCCGCTCCAGGTTGCGTGTCAGGCGGTCGCGGCGGCAGCCCTCAAAGTCCCGGAACGGCTGGAACAAGGTGATGACAATGCCGAGGTCGGCGCACATTTGCCTAACTTCACGCGGACTGCCGTCGTAATACAGCAGATCGTTTTCGAAGATTTCCACGCCATCAAACCCGGCAGCCGCGATGGCTTCGAGTTTTTCCGGCAAGGTTCCGCTCAAGGAAACGGTGGCGATGGAGCGTTGCATGGGGCGACTCCCGGCATTGAGGCATGTCTTGTTTACGGCAAATTATTGGCCGCCAGGTTCATCACAGCAATTGAAATGTACGAACCGGTTAGTTTTATGGGCGATTATCGAACAGAATGGCAATCGGCGAATTGACGATTTTTTAGCCGCTGCGCACCATCGACAGCACATTGAGCCCCGCTTCCATTGAGCGGCCTCGGTTAACCAAGACCCTGAACACACCATAAAAATTTCAAAAAAACGGGTACTTCCTCATGCCTTCGCAAAATCCCGCCGTGGCCGTGGGCCACAGCAATCCCCATAGCGGCATCGGTGACAAAATCCGTGGCGCCATGGCTGTCGGTAAAACCCGCTGGGGCATGCTGGCCCTGGTGTTTTTTGCCACCACCCTGAACTACATCGACCGCGCCGCCCTCGGCGTGATGCAACCAATCCTGGCCAAGGAAATGAGCTGGACGGCGATGGACTACGCCAACATCAACTTCTGGTTCCAGGTGGGTTACGCCATCGGCTTTGTGCTGCAAGGCCGGTTGATCGACCGGGTCGGCGTCAAGCGCGTGTTCTTCTGCGCGGTGTTGCTGTGGAGCCTGGCCACCGGCGCCCATGGCCTGGCCACCTCGGCGGTGGGCTTTATGGTCTGCCGGTTCATTCTCGGGCTGACCGAAGCCGCCAACTACCCGGCCTGCGTCAAGACCACCCGCCTGTGGTTCCCCGCTGGCGAGCGTGCCGTGGCCACCGGGATCTTCAACGCCGGAACCAACGTCGGCGCGATGATGACGCCGATGCTGCTGCCGCTGATCCTCCACGTGTGGGGTTGGCAGGCGGCGTTCCTGTGCATGTCGGCACTGGGCGGGATCTGGCTGGTGCTCTGGGGCTTGAAGTACTACAACCCGGAAGACCATCCAAGCGTGAAGCAATCGGAACTGGACTACGTACAACAGGAAGTCGAACCGGAACAACCCCGCGTACCGTTCAGCCGGATCCTGCGGATGCGCGGCACCTGGGCCTTCGCCCTCGCCTACTCGATGACCGCGCCGGTGTTCTGGTTCTACCTGTACTGGCTGCCGCCGTTCCTGAATCAGCAATACAACCTGGGCATCAACGTGACCCAGATGGGCATCCCGCTGATCATCATTTACCTGACGGCGGACTTCGGCAGCATCGGCGGCGGGATCCTGTCTTCGTTCCTGATCGGACGCGGGATGAACCCGATCAAAGCGCGGCTGCTGTCGATGTTGCTGTTTGCCTGCTGCATCGTCGGAGTGATCATGGCCGCCGGCTCCAGCCACCTGTGGGTCGCGGTGTTTGCGATTTCCCTGGCCATCGGCGCGCACCAGGCCTGGACCGCCAACATCTGGAGCCTGGTGATGGACTACACGCCCAAGCACATGATGAGTACGGTGTTTGGTTTTGGCGGCATGTGCGCGGCCATCGGCGGGATGTTCATGACCCAAATCGTCGGCCATATCCTGACCGTGACCAACAACAACTACACCGTGCTGTTCACCCTGATTCCGGCGATGTACTTCATCGCGCTGATCTGGATGTACTTCATGGCGCCGCGCAAGATTCCGACCGTCGAGGTCTGAGTTTCCTACCTGCGCCGCTGCTGCCAGGCAGCGGCCAACCCGCTCAGGCAAATCACCCCGATCCCGACCACGGTGGTCAGGTCCGGGGTGTGGTTGAACACCAGCCAGCCCAACAACCCCGCAAACACGATCTGGCAATAGCCGAACGGCGCCAGCAGGGCTGGCGCTGCGAAGCGGAAGGCCTGGGTCAGCATCAAGTGTGCGGTCATCCCGCAAGTGCCCAGCGCCAGCATCAGCACCCCGTGCCACAGGCTCGGTACTTGCCAGAAGAACGGCACCAGCGCACTCATCACCAAGGTATTGCACAACCCGGCGAAGAAGTTGCTGGTGGTAGGTGTGTCGTACTTGCTGAGGATGCGGGTGAGCAGTTGGTAGAAGCAGAAGAACAACGCCGACGTCAGCGGCAACAACACCGCGGGGGTGAACAGCTCCCCCCCCGGGTGCACAATGATCAGCACCCCGATAAACCCGCAAATCACCGCCAGCCATTGGCCGCGGGTCACGTGCTCACCCAACAGCGGCACCGACAACGCGGTGACCAGGATCGGCGCAAGAAAGTTGACCGCCGTGGCTTCGGCCAACGGGATAAAGTGCAGCGCCGCCGTAAAGAACAGGCTGGTGCCCAGCAGGCACAACGCCCGCGCCACTTGCAGTAAAGGGCGTTTGCTGCGCAGTACCCGCAGGCCCGATTGCGGCAGGAAGATCCCGGCCATCAACAGCGTGTGCACCAGGTAGCGGGCCCACACCACCATCACGATCGGGTAGAACCCGGCCAGGTATTTGGACAGCGCGTCGTGGCTGGAAAACAGAAAGGTCGCCACCACAATCAGCAAAATGCCTTTGAGCGGGTGGTTGACGCCGGAAAGTGGGGTACTGAGGGTCATTGCATTCTCTTGAGTGGCAGGCTGAAATGACCGCCGCATACCGCGGCATAATCTAGAACGGGTAAAGCGCCTCGCTCAAGAGCATAACCAAACACTGTTCGAACAGCGCACTAAATTGCGGTTTTCCAGTCCAACGCTTCACGCCGCCCCGCCCACTGCGCGTTTTTTAACCAAGGCTTTCTCACCATGAAAAAAACCCTGTTGATTCTTTCGACCCTGACGCTGCTCAGCGCCTGCGACAAGCAAGCCGAGACCGCCAAGACGCCCGCCCCGCCGTCTGTCCAGGCAACGTTGGTACCGCAGGTGCTGCCCACCGACAAATGGGTCGGCAAGTGGATTGGCGTCGAAGGCCTGAACCTGACCATCGCCAAGGACGACAGCATCGGCCGCGGCCACTATGTACTGACCATGAAATACGGCCTGGATGACGACGATTCCGGCACCTTCAAGGGCCAGGCATCCGAAGACGGCATCACCTTTGAACGCCCGGACGGCCCGCAGATCCTGAGCGCTGGCGACGGCGAAGCCACTGGCCTGAAATGGCTGGCCGACAAGAAGGACTGCCTGATCGTCGACACCGGCGAAGGGTATTGCCGCGACTGACACAAGCTTCATACAGGTCGGACGACACAGCGTTTAGCATCGTCAGACAGCCGGACTGGCGCCAACCCTACACACCAACAACACTGAGCTGCAGGTTCACAAAGAGGATTGCCACATGCTATGGAAAAAAGGCCGACGCAGCGACAACGTGGTAGACGCCCGCGATGACAGCGGCGGCGGTGGCGGTGGCATGCGTTTTGGGGGCGGCAAGGGCCTGAGCCTGACGGCCATCGTGCTGATCGTCGGCATCGGCTGGCTGACCGGCCAGGACCCGATGCAGATCCTCGGGCAACTCAGCGGCCAGCTCACCGAGCAAGCGCCCTCCGTCAGCCCGCAAACCCGCCAGGCGCCGCCGGCCAATGATGAACAAGCCGACTTCGTGCGCGCCGTCCTCGGCGACACCGAAGACACCTGGGCCCAAGTGTTCCAGGAAAACGGCCTGACCTACAAGAACCCCAAACTGATCCTGTTCCGCGGCCGGGTGAACTCCGCCTGCGGTGGCGCCACGTCCGCCAGCGGGCCGTTCTATTGCCCGGCAGACCAACAGGTATACCTGGACCTGGATTTCTTCCGGGAAATGTCCCAGCGCTTCAAGGCCGCCGGCGACTTCGCCCAGGCCTACGTGATCGCTCATGAAGTCGGACATCACGTGCAGACGCTGCTGGGCATCTCGGCGAAGATTCAGGCAGCCCGCCAGCAAGGCCGGCAGATGCAAGGCGACGGCGGCCTGCTGGTGCGCCAGGAGCTGCAAGCCGACTGCTTCGCCGGGGTGTGGGCCAACCGCGCGCAAAAGCGCCTGAACTGGCTGGAGCCCGGCGACATTGAAGAAGCACTGAACGCGGCCAACGCGATTGGCGATGACCGCTTGCAGCAACAGGGCCAGGGCCGCGTGGTGCCTGACTCGTTTACCCACGGCACCTCGGCACAGCGGGTTCGCTGGTTCAAGACCGGCTTCGCCCAGGGCCAGATCACTCAATGCGACACCTTTACCGCCAAGAGCCTTTAAATGAATAAACGACTGGGTCTGCTGTTAGGTTTGTTGATCACCTGTTCCTCCTCCACCTGGGCTGCCGAACATGGCGTCAAGGTGGTCAGTCCCGATCGTTTTCACCTGGATGCCGGCGACCTGAGCGTCGGCTTGAGCCAGGACTGGCGCCGGCCGCTGCCTCAAGTTACCCGCGCGCTGATCATCGTGCATGGTCGCCTGCGCAACGCGATGACCTACCTGGACAGCGGCGAAAAAGCGGCCGAAGCCGCAGGACAAAACGCCAATACCCTGGTGATTGCGCCACAGTTCCTCAACCAGACCGACCTCAAGCGCAACCAGATCGACAGCCAGACCCTGCGCTGGAACAGTAACGACTGGATGGCCGGCGAGCCGTCCACAGGCCCGGGCCAGATCAGCTCCTACGGCGCGCTGGACCAGATCATCAAGCACCTGGGCAACCGCAAGCTGTTCCCGAACCTGAAGGAAATCGTGGTGGCCGGCCATTCCGGTGGCGGCCAAGTGGTGCAGCGTTTTGCGCTGACCGGGCATGATCACCCGCTGCTGCAAACCGAGGGCATCAGCCTGCGTTATGTGGTGGCCAACCCGTCGTCCTACGCGTACTTCAGCCCACAGCGTCCGGTGAAATTCGATGTTGCCAGTTGCCCGGGCTTCAACGACTGGAAGTACGGCATGCAAAACCTGCCGGCCTACGCCAAGGGGCAAAGTGCCGAGCAGCTGGAGCAGGCTTACGTTTCGCGTAATGTCACTTACTTGCTGGGCCAGCAGGACACCGACCCGAATCACCCGGCGCTGGACAAGAGCTGCGGTGCTGAAACCCAGGGCGCGTATCGCTTGATTCGCGGGCACAATTATTTTGACTACCTCAAGCAGCGGCACCCGCAGTTGGGCCACAAGCTGGTGGAAGTGCCGGGGGTTGGGCATGACGGGGACAAGATGTTTACGTCGCCTGAAGGGCAGAAAGTACTGTTCCAATAACCACTGAAGAAACCGGATCAAAAATGTGGGAGCGGGCTTGCTCGCGAATGCGGTGGATCAGTCAGCCTATGTA
>NZ_JBSVWQ010000072.1:0-27484 GCF_054071215.1 Pseudomonas sp. SDO5522_S412
GCGGTGTATCAGTTGATGCATTCGGTGGCTGACACACCGCCTTCGCGAGCAAACCCGCTCCCACATTGGCTTCTGTGGTGCTTCAGGAATCAGTGTTTCCAGGCGGCTGGGTTCACCAGGTTCTTCGGCTTTTCACCGGCCAGCGCCGCCAGCAGATTGTCCACCGCACACTTGGCCATCGCCTCCCGCGTTTCATGAGTCGCTGAACCGATATGCGGCGTCGCCACCACATTGTTCAAGCGCAACAACGGCGAGTCATGCTGCAGCGGCTCGCGCACAAACACATCCAGCCCCGCCGCACGAATCGTGCGCTGTTGCAACGCCTCGATCAGCGCCGGCTCGTCCACCACCTTGCCCCGGGAGATGTTGATAAAGATCGTCTCCGGGCCCATCAACGCGAACTCTTCAGCACCGATCAAACCTTCGGTTTCAGCCGTCAGCGGCAAGGTCAGGCACACAAAATCGGCTTCCCGGAGCAGGTCCGGCAGGCTGCGGTATTGCGCGTCAAACCGCGCCTCCACTGCAGGTTTTGGCGAGTGGCTGTGGTAGATCACCGGCATGCCGAACCCGAAGTGCCCACGCTGGGCCAATGCTTCGCCAATCCGGCCCATGCCGATAATGCCCAGGGTCTTGCCATGCACGTCGCTGCCGAAATGCAGCGGGCCGATGTTCTGGTTCCAGTTGCCGGCACGCACCATATTGGCCAGCTCCACCACTCGCCGGGCGGTCGCCAGGATCAGGGCGAAGCCGGTGTCGGCGGTGGTTTCGGTCAGTACGTCGGGGGTATTGCTGAGCAGGATGCCGCGCTCGGTCAGGTAGTCAATATCGTAGTTGTCGACACCAACCGACACGCTGGCCACCGCCTCAAGGTTTGGCGCCAGATCCAGCAGTTTGGCATCCAGGCGCAAGCTGGCACCGAGCAAGCCCTGAGCGGTCGGCAAGGCTTTACGCAGTTTGGCCAGGCCGCTTTCATCCAGCGATTCAATAAGCGTGACCTGGGCCTGTTCATGCAGGCGGGCCATCAGCGGTGCAGAGAGTTTCTTGTAGAGCACGACAGACTTTTTCATCAGGTCTTTACCTTCAATTCAAGGGATTGCAGCGGGGCGCGTTCGCGGTCGCTGGCGCCGGGCTTGAGAAAGATCGTCAACACCACCGACACCAGCAGCGCACCGCTCATCAGCAAGTACGAGGCGCCGGGCGATCCGGTGCTGCTGTTGAGGTAGCCCACCAGATATGAACCGCCAAACGAACCGAGGGCGCCCATGCTGTTGATCAGCGCCATGGCACCGCCGGCGACGTTGGCCGGGAGGATTTCCGGGACGATCGCAAAAAACGGCCCGTAAGGCGCATACATACAGGCCCCGGCGATCACCAGCAGGGTGTACGACCACCAGAAGTGTTCGGCGCCGAGCACGTAGGACGCATAAAACGCGATGGAGGCGATCAGCAACGGTGGCCACACAAAACGTTTACGTTTTTGCAGTTTGTCCGAGCCCCAGGACACCGCCAGCATGCCGATCACCGCCGCCAGGTACGGCAGCGCCGACAGCCAGCCGGCCTCGACCATGTCCATTTTCAGGCCGGCCTTGAGGATCGACGGCAGCCACAGCACGAAGCCATACACGCCAATGCTCCAGCAGAAAAACTGCAGCGCCAGGATGATCACCTTGGGTGAGCGAAAGGCCTCGGCGTAGTTCTTTACCGCCTTGATGCCCACTTGTTCTTCGGCGAGGGCGGTTTCCAGGTTTTTTTTATGCTGGGCGCTCAGCCATTTGGCGTCTGCGGGTTTTTCATCCGCCAGCTTCCACCAGATAAACGCCCACAGCACCGCCGGCAAACCTTCGATGATAAACATCCAGCGCCAGCTGAAATGCTGCACCAGGTAGCCCGAGACCACCGACATCCACATCATGGTCACCGGGTTGCCGAGGATCAGGAAGGTGTTGGCTCGCGAGCGTTCCGCACGGGTGAACCAGTGGCACAGGTACACCAGCATCGCCGGCATCACGGCGGCTTCGACCACCCCGAGCATGAAGCGGATCACGATCAGCATGTAGGCGTTGGACACCATGCCGGTCAGGGTAGCCAGGCCGCCCCACAGGATCAGGCTGACGAAAATCAGCTTCTTCACGCTGCGTTTCTGCGCGTAGATCGCACCGGGCACCTGGAAGAAAAAGTAGCCGAGGAAGAACAGCGCGCCGAGCAATGACGACATGCCCGGGGTGATCATCAGGTCTTCGGCCATCCCGGAGGCGGCGGCAAAGCCGTAGTTGGCGCGGTCCAGGTACGCCAGGCTGTAGGTGATAAACACGATGGGCATGATGTACCACCAACGGCGGGTGGCGAGTTTCAACGGTTCCATAAGGTTGCTCCTGAGCTTGTTGTAGTTGTGGCAACAGGTAACTCGGTGATGCTGATTAACCGGCTTTCTGGGTGTGGGGCAGATCGGTCCTGAACGGCAAGCCTTCCATGTCGCCACGGCTCTGCACCGCGCGGCTGCCGATCCAGTTGCCGCGCTGCACGGCTTCGCTGAAGCTCAGGTTTTCCAACAACGCGCTGATCATGCCCACGGCAAATCCATCGCCGGCGCCGACCGTGTCGACCACCTTGGCCACTGGCACGGCGGCGACAAACCCCTGGTCCAGCTGGGTGCGGTAATACGCGCCGTGGGGCCCGAGCTTGATGGCCACGGCTTCCACGCCCTGGTCCAGGTAAAACGCGGCGATGTCGGCCGGGTCTTCAAAACCGGTGAGCAAGCGGCCCTCGCCCAAGCCCGGCAACACCCAGTCCGCCAGGCAGGCGAGGGCGTTGATTTCGCTGATCATGCGTTGCTCGTTCGCCCACAGGG
The DNA here is from genome assembly GCF_054071215.1 of Pseudomonas sp. SDO5522_S412. Lineage (NCBI taxonomy): Bacteria > Pseudomonadati > Pseudomonadota > Gammaproteobacteria > Pseudomonadales > Pseudomonadaceae > Pseudomonas > Pseudomonas sp. SDO5522_S412. Next base: position 2,849 of record NZ_JBSVWQ010000072.1, read on the forward strand.
ACGGGCGCAGGTTCGGGTCGAAGGACACGCTGCGCCCGGCCTCGCGCATTTGTGTCATCAACTGGCGCGACAGGTCGCGGGTGGCGTCCGACAGCGCCGGCGGAATGCCGGTGGCGTGCAGGTGCCGGGCTTGCAACAGCTCAGGCTTGATCGCCTCGACCGACAGATGGCTGGCGGCCGAGCCACGGCGGAAGTACTCCACCTGCGGATCATCGCCGGCTTCCTCGCGGGACTTGAGTTGAAAGCCCGTGGGGTGCAGCGGGTCCACCGCCACATGGGTGCAGTCCAGGCCTTCGTTCTGCAAGGTGTCCACCACGAAGCGCCCGAGGGAATCGGCACCCACGCGGCTCAGCCATGCGACGTTGAAGCCCAGGCGTGACAGGCCGATGGCGACGTTGCTGTCGGCGCCGGCAATGCGCTTGTGAAACTGGGCAACCTGGGCCAGGTCGCCGGTCTGTTCGGCGACAAACATCGCCATGGTTTCACCAAACGACAGGATATCGATCTCAGACATGTGCGTTCTCCACGCGTGGCTGGCCGAGGACGGCGAGGGCGGCGACCTGTTGGGCGGTGACCTGCACCAGGTCATTGCCTTGCAGCGGAAATTCCACGGCCCGGGTAATACCTTGAGTCATGTGCTTGAGCAGTTGTTCCCACAGATGCAGGTCAGCGGCGCCCGGCGGCAGGGCCACCAGCTTGCCGTCGGCGCGCCGGGCCACGGCCTTGCAGTGCAGGTAGTCCACATGCCGGCCCAGCAGGCGCGCGGCGGTGGTCGCGGATTGGTCCTGCCATTGCCAGTTGCCGATATCGAAGGTCATTTTCACCGGCACCGCCAACCGCTCGATTTCGTTGAAAAAGCGCTGCATCGGCTCGATGCGCCCGCCGTGCAGGGTCTGGTCGTTTTCCACCAGCAGCTTGACCGGATGCCGGTTGAGCAGGGCGCTCAAGCTGTCGAGGTCGTTGGTGTCGGTGAAATAGCCCAGGGAGACTTTCAGCCAGCGGGCGCCGAATGCCTGGGCGCGGTCGAGGGTGGCGGCCAGTTCGGCATTGGGCTGCGAGCGACCGGCCACCCAGAGTTCCAGGGGCGATGAGAACACGCACTCCAGGCCTTGATCGGCTGCAGCTTGCGCCAGCTCATGGGGTTGTTCGGTGGTCAGCAGCTCTTCGCGCCATTCGATGCGTTGCGCGCCGGCGGCAGCTAGCACCTCGACGAAACTCAACTGGCCTTGCTGGCGGACCAGGTCGGCGCCGTAACTGGAAAGGCTGATGGAGACGGGGTATTTATGCATTGTTGTGTACCTCTGAAACCGGTTTCATTTTTATTCGCAAAATAAACGTGTGGGAGCTGGCTTGCCTGCGATGGCGGCGGTCAGCCGCCTACTGCTTCGCCGGAGAAACCGTTATCGCAGGCAAGCCAGCTCCCACAAGGGATTGGGTCGAGCCCCGGATAATCAGTTGTGGCAAGAAATCCAGGGTGCGTGGGGCCTGGCTATCGCCGCGCAAACGCTTGAGTAAACAGTCAAACGCACTGGCGCCAATGGCCTCGGTGGGCTGGGCGAGGGCGGTGATGCCGTTGCCCACCAGCGGGTACCAGTCGAGGTCATCCAGGGCGATCAGGCCCACGTCATCAAACAGGTCGCAGCCTAGATTTTTCAATGCACGGGTACACGCCAGTGCCGCGATTCCGTTGGCGCAGAACAACGCCTTGGGGCCGGATTTGCCTAGAAACTTTTGCAGACGCTGTTCCAGTTCGCCATCCAACTCCAGTACGGCGCCGGTCAATGTCGGACGGTTGGCAATTTCCGCCTTGAAACTGTCCAGGCGCTCAAGCCGCGAGCTGGTGCCGTCGGTGGCTTCAGTCACCAACAGCAGGTCGCGATAGCCTTGCTGTTCCAGATGCTCCACGGCCATGCGCACAGCCACCGGGTTGTCCAGCCCTACCAGGTCGCTGTGCAGCGGTTCGACCTTGCGGTCCACCAGCACCAGGGGCATTTCCCGTTGCAGTTCCAGCAATTGGTCCAGGTGATGGCCGAGGGTATTCACGATCAGCCCTTCGATATTGTAGGCACGCAGGGCCGCCAGGTGCTGGCGCTCCTGCTCGTCATCGCGGTCGGTGTTGCACACCACCAGGCTGTAGCCGTGCTGGCGGCAGGCGGTTTCCACGCCATGCATCACGGCAATCGAATAGGGGTTGCGGATATCGGCTACCAGCATGCCGATCAGGCGGGTGCGCCCGCGTTTCAGGCCGCGGGCCATCTGATTGGGGCGATAGCCCAGCTCATCGATGGCCTGCTCGATGCGCAGGGCGATGGCATCGGAGAGCAGGGCACGGTCGTCGCCGATAAAGCGCGACACGCTGGCCTTGGACACACCGGCGCGCTCGGCGACGTCCAGCATGGTCACGCGGCTGCGTTGGGCGGCGGAAAAAGTAGTCACGGCGGCGGGCCTTTCTTATTGGATTTATCTGGGTTCCAAGGCGAAACCAATTGCTGAAACCGGTTTCAGGAAACACCAAGTAGGAAATTTCGTCAAGCGCTGCTCAGTAACCGCCCTGGCAGCAAGGCCGAGCAAAAGCGACGAATGGAGGGGTCTACCTGTTAATTCTGACAGTATCCGGACGAAGGAATCGGGCGCTTAATTCTCTCAACGCCACTTGGTATACACACGCCGCCTGCCGGCAGGCCACTGTCCACCGTGTTGAGGATTAAATCCATGTCTGACGTCTCTGAATCCACTTACCTGATCAAACCCTTGGGCGCGGACGACGGGGGCACTGTGTTGCTGGACCCGATGGACATACCCGGCGTCGACAGTGGTGACCCCCGGGGCCTGATCCCGCGCTCGCGCCTGCAGGGCCCGCTGCAGGTCAACATTCCGATGTGGAACCCGCGACCCGAGCCGCTGCTGGATGAGCCGCACATCGTGCGCCTCCGCTGGGTGTGGGCGGGTGTCGATGAGGTGGTTGATTCGCGGCAGGTGTTTGGCCCGCCACCCCCTTTGCCAGCGGTGATCTCACTGGAGGTGCCCCTGTCACGATTGACTGACGAGGGCTCCGGCACCGCGCAACTCTACTACACGGTTCAGGACTCCTTTGGCGGCGTTGGTGTGTTGAATCCCAGGAGAACACTCACCATCGATCTGGATTCGCCTGAGTTACTGAACCCTCTGGATACTGTGGATTTTGTAGTTGCCCCGACCCCGAACGTCGATGAGCAATACCTGCTCGATAACGTGCCGATGGCGTTCAATATTCCGTTCTACACCGTGCGCTCGGACAGGGACCGGATTGAATTCTACCTGTCCAACCGGGATAACCCGCCGCTAAGCGCGGCGGACGCCGAGTACGTGATCGCGTTAGCCTCAGACCCGCTGGTTGCTTACGTGGACCCCGATATTTTTCGCAGGTTGAACAACGGTGACGCCTATATTTTCTACCGCATTTTTGACGAGGCAGGCAATTTCAGCAGCCAGAGTGCCGGACTGCTGTTTCAGCTGGCACTGACGCCGTTGCCGAGCAACTTGCCGCGTCCGCAAATTCGGCCACCGGCATACGACGACGGCCTGATCAAGCGCGATGATGCACGTCGTGGCGTGTTCATGCGCATTGACCCCGCCTACGACGATTGGGCGCCGGGGGACCAGGTAATCGCCTATTGGAATGCCCGTCCGACAGTCCCGCAGCCGGTACCGGGCTTCCCTTGTGATGTGGAAATTCCATGGCTGACCCTCAGGGGGCCTGCGCCTGTACCGGTTCCCGAAGCGGCGGTGGTGCGCTACGAAATCATTCGCGGAGCCCTGCCTCCATTTCGTTCCTTATCGGAACGGTTCAATGTCGACCTGACGATTGCCGGCCAGGACCATCCCAATGCGCCCGCATTGCTTAACCCGACCCTGGCCAGCGTCACGGTGATAGGGCGCGGCTCCAAGACTCCCAATCAGCTCAATCATCTGGATCGTGGGCTGGCTGCCCAGGCATATGTTCCTTTGTTTGCAGATCCGGTTGCGGGTCAATTGCTCAGTCTGTTCTGGAACGGTGTTGGCCCGGTGGCCAGCCATCCCGTGCAGTTGGGGGAGGTAGGAGGGCAGTTGGTGTGGTTTACCGATATTCCCTGGAATCTGATCGAGGGGACGGTCAATCCACGTCTGCCGGTCCATTACCTCACCAGTAATGGGGTCAACGAACAACAGTCGCCACCAACTTTTGTGAATGTCGATGTGACGGCGCTGATTGATTTTACTCCTCCGCAAGTTCAGCACACCCTGACTAGCGAGTATGTGACCTGTTGTTCTTCGCCTTCGCCTTTATATGGCGTGCATTGGTTGATTCCGGGCAATATCGGCCTGCAACTTAACGACGAGGTGCGTTTTCACTGGCAAGGCTATGCGCGTAATAACTGGGTTGATCCTATTGCTGGCACTGAATACGAAGAAACCATCCAGGTGCTGCAACCCCATATTGATAACGGTATTAAAGTTGTGGTGGAACCGTTCGACCGGACCTTGGAGCCTATGCGCGAATACGGTTCAGCTGTCGCCAGTTTCGAAGTGTGGCGCAACCTGGGCAAGGTGGGTGACTCCCGGCCAGACGTCAAGGGGAGCGGACATATCCGTGTCGACCTGACCTTTCCAACGGGTGGGTTTTGTAAACCCGGGGATGTCATTAGTTGCACTAGTGATGGAAAGGCAACGTTGGTCAAAGATTAAAGGACTGGGTGTATTTGTTGTTGTGCAGGGAATAGTCGGCGTGTGATAGGCGTGCAAGCGCTTTGTCTCGCGACGCGAACGGCTACGTCAATGGTAGGGAAGTGTGGGTGAGATGTAATTCGTCTTAATATCTGGAGACACGTAATGAAAAAGGACACGCTCGACTTTATCCGTAACTATGCAAAGAATCGAAGTGCCAATACGGCTGACTACTTGCCTGATGGTCGTCTTGAAGGTGAGGTGCCTGGGTACCCTGGATTGCTTTCACGGGAGTACAACCTGCGTGAGAATTTGAATTTCTCTATTCCACTATGGCCTGACGCCGATACCCATCCGACGCTTGACGATATTGTCACTGTTTGGTGGAAAAATTTCGATGACACCGAGTGGGGCACGCCCATTTATAATTTCACCGTTGTTGCCCCAGGGCCTGAGACACCGGTGAACATTGCTCAAGGTCGGCGGCCCGCGGGGCGGTACCAAATCAAGTACGGAATTAACGTACGTGGCGTTGACAACTATTCCGAATCAGATCCGCAGACCGTTGTCGTTGACCTGACACCACCGTATGCCATTTCCCCCGATGCACCGCCGGCGCCGATTCCGCCTGCCGACCTGCCGACACCTGCCGACCGCGACTACTTTGAAAGCAAGCCCAATGAGTCTGCAGTGTTTACGATCCCGGATTATGTGGCGCATGGTCGGGCAGACGGCGATTGGGCGTATCTTTACTATAATGGCTCCGATACGCCCTATGCACCCAACCCGCCCGATCCTTCGCCACGCTGGAATCTGCCTGCGGACCTGAGCTTTCCATTGCCATTATCCGTGGTTGACGCCAATCCGGATGGCCTGCGCAATTTGCGGTATGAGTTGTTCGACGCGGCAGGGAATTGGGCGCGGCTTTCGACTGCCTACGAGATGGACGTGGGCCTGTTTCCAGCGCCCGAGAACCTGCTGGCCCCCCTGGTTGGCCGAACCTCACCACCCGGCGATGTATTGATTGATCGGGCGGACGTTGCGCTGGACGGCGGCATGATCGTGCGTATTCCTGAATATACGAACTTTCTGCGCGGCGTCGATGGAGATGAATTCCTCGTCACATTGAGGACAAGCATCACCACCGTTAACTTGGAGGCCCAGCCACTGGGCAACAGCCGTTTCCCGGCGGAGGTTTACGTTCCGTACAGGGTGCTGGAAATCCTGTATGGCGCCACTCGAGGGCTATTGCCGTTGACCGTTTCCTATGTGGTGCGGCGGCGGTCTGTCAACAACCCGGCGACACCGACCACCACCGTCAACCTGGACCTGTTTGTTGTCGGCCCCACTCCCATTGGCCCGGACCCGATCAACGATGACCTGCTGCCCGTAGTCGTGAAGGGGGTGGACGCAACCGGTACCGAGGGCCCCGACGACGAGCTGGAGCGCGACCACGCCAACCGGCCTGCAATTGCTCGGGTAACGTTATGGAGTACCGCACCCACACCGGATGCCAGCGACTTTACGATCCGCCTTTACTATTCGGGCGAACTCGTTGCTACCCAACCGGTGACTGGCGCCTCGGCTGGCCAGGTGATTCCGCTCTCAATCCCGTGGAGCTTCATTGAGCGTCATGGCAATGGCCGCAAGACGGTGTTCTACACCATTGCCCAAGGGGCCAGCACCAACCGCCAGTTTTCCCCTGACACCACGGTGACGGTGAATGCCAACTTTAAAGAGCTTGCCCCGCCGGTGGTACGACATCTGTCGGACGCAGGGGCGATCAACTGCACTACGTTCAGGCCTGAAAATCCTCCCGGAAACGTTGTGGTGTTTATCCCGTCTTCGGAGCACTTTGAACTGAGGATGGTGGTTACGCTGCACTGGCAGGGCTACAGCGACAATGCAGGAATGGTAGCGGTCCCGGCAGCAGTGGGTCGTGTGGACTCCATACCGCTCACGCAAGCCATGATCAATTCTGGGTTCGAGTTGCTCCTGGGGCCCTATGAGACCATCTACAAACCCATCCAGCCCCACTCGGGTGCAAGGCTGGCCGGCTCCGCGCGGATCTGGTACACCATCAACCTGCCTGAAGGACCATTACCTTCCGATGAAGCGCATCCTCTTGTTCGCGGGGTTCGGATAGGTGGAACGAATGGCTTTTTCTGCGACGGTACTGCCGTCCCGCTTCCTTGATACTTGTTTGAGCCCTAATGCCAAAGAGGAGCCTTGCTCCTCTTTGGCATTTTTGCCGTTGGGTCGACTACAAACTGCATTCACTTTCAGCACAGCACCTTGGGATTAGTCCTACAGATGTTGGGAACAGCTCTGGGTACCTTGGGCGCCGCTTGATTGGCAGGGTCCACACGCTTTTCGGAACCGGCCAGTTTTTTTCCGTAAAGGAACGCCAACCCAGAGGTCCGTAAAGATGTCAGCTCCATTCAATTTCAAACCAACTCCCTTAAGTCTTGCCTTCAAGGCCAAGGCCGTCACACTGCTGATGCTCATGGCGCAGTTGTCCGAAGCGCGTGTCGTGACCGGCCCGGATGAAATGGCGGGGCCTGGCCCGCGCCCTGACACTTTTGAATTGCGTGCAGGTTCCCGCCTGACGGTTCTGGGAGTGCCCACCCTGCAAATCACTGCCAATTCCGCAACCCTGATTGTCAATGCCGGCAGCAGCACCCGGGACATTGCCGCAATCAACTCCGACATCCGCATCGATGGTTCGGACGTCGTTGCGCGGGATTCGGCAAGGGCCGGGGTTCATGTCACGGGCAGCAACGTGCTGATCACCAACAGCAACATTACCCACAACAACGGAACCGGGCTGGCAGCGGCCCGTTCCCTGGGCGCCACCAATGGTTCCAGCGTCACGGTCGTCAACAGTCACATCACCGGCAGCACCCGCGGTGCCTCGGCCAGTGCCCACAGTGTGCTGGACCTGACCGATTCGCGTGTCGAGGCGACCGCAGATGATGGCGTGGGTATCGAACTGTTCAATGGCCAGGCCCGTGCGTTCAATACCAGCGTCGTTGGTGGAGACATTGGCGTGAAGATGGGCGTGGATAACGACCCGACTTTGGCCAGCAGCCTGATCCTCGACCGCTCGAGCGTCGAGGGCAAGACCGGTTCGGCGATTCAGGTCGGCTCGTTCCGGCCCGGGGAATCCACCCTTGCTGATATTCATGTACTCAATGGCTCCACGCTGACCGGCGCAAACGGTGTGCTGCTGGAAGTCATGAACGGCGCCACCGCCAACATGAACGTCGACCGCAGCTTCCTGGTCGGTGACGTGGTGGTCGAAGACGGCAGCACCGCCAGGTTGCAGCTCAACAATGGCTCCTGGCTCACCGGCAAACTGCAGAACGTCGCCGAGTTGAGCGTCAATTCAGCGTCCCACTGGATGCTGGTGGATGACAGTTCAGTCGGCGATCTGATCATGGGCGGCGGCACCGTGCACTTTGGCGGCGCCGATGAGTTCTTCCAGTTGGACGTCAACAGCCTGTCGGGTGACGGCAGCTATGTGATGCACACCGACTTCAGCACCGGCCAGACCGACTTGCTCAACGTCAACGGGGTTGCCACGGGCAACCACAGCCTGCTGTTGGCGGCGACCGGCTCCGAGTTGGCGAGTGCCTTGCCGATTCGTGTGGTGCACACCGAAGGTGGCGATGCGCACTTCTCGCTGGACGGCGACACCGTGGATGTGGGCGCCTATTCCTACGGGCTGAAGAAGGAAGACACCGACTGGTACCTCGATCCTAACCGTCGTGGCACCAGCAACAGCACCAAAACCGTGATGGCGTTGTTCAACACGGCCCCCACCGTGCTGTACGGCGAGATGTCCCTGCTGCGTACCCGCATGGGTGAACTGCGTTTCAGCGACGGCCAGAGCAACGGGTTCTGGATGCGTGGCTACGGCAACAAATACGAGGTAGCCGGGAACAAGGACGGTGGTGGCTACACGCAAAACCAGCGTGGCCTGAGCCTGGGTGCCGATGCGCCATTGTCGGGCGGAGATGGCCAGTGGATGGCCGGTGTCATGGCGGGTCACAGCACGTCCGACATCAGCGCCAACACTTCCGGCAGCGGCAAGGTCAACAGCTACTACCTGGGGGGGTATGCCACCTGGATCGACGACGAGAGCGGGCTGTACTTCGACGGCGTGGTCAAGCTCAACCGCTTGCACAACGAGGTCAACGTGACCATGAGCGACGGCAAGCGTGCCAAGGGCAACTACACGCAGAATGCCGTGAGCGCATCGGCGGAAGTCGGCCGGCATATCAAGCTCGACGATGGTTACTTTGTAGAACCGTACTCGCAACTGAGCACAGCGATTATCCAGGCGCAAAGTTACGAGCTGGACAATGGCCTGCAGGCCAAGGGTGATCGCACCGCCTCCGTGGTGGGCAAGCTCGGCGTGACAGGTGGCAAGAATATCCAGCTGGAGAGCGGCGGGGTGCTGCAGCCCTACCTGCGTACAGCGTTGGCCCATGAGTTCAACCACAGCAACAAGGTCAAGGTGAACGACCAGCGCTTCAACAACGATGTGTTCGGTTCGCGTATTGAAGTGGCAGCGGGCGTGGCGATGTCGGTGTCGAAGAACGTCAAGCTGCACGCTGATATTGAACATGCCCAAGGCAAGAAGGTGGATCAGCCGTGGGGGGTTAATGTGGGAGTGCGTTACGATTTCTAGGAAACAGGGGTAAGAAAAAGGAAGCCGAGGCTTCCTTTTTTTGTGGGTGGGTTTTTGGGAGTTGAATAAAGCTGTCCCGGTTATTTGCTAAAACGGAGTGATGCACCATGCCGGCCAATTCGGCAGTCCGTTAATGGAGTAAATTGGTGTTCCGCTGTTTGACGCCTGAACAAAGTAATACCACCTGCCGCTAGCATCGAAATAACACAATCCGTACGGAATTGAGCGAGCCGGAGGGGTGTAGCGTGTTTGCAGTAGCGTCCAACTGGAAACTATGCTGCCTCCAATTGATCTCATCCAATTTATTTGAGCTTGTGGAGATTGCTGTGTTTCGTTAATGCGTAGTTGAAAAATATTGGAAACAACCACTGCGTACGCTCGCGAGACGTTGTTCCTATCTCTCACAGTAATAGTCGCTTGACCGTTACGGAGGCCGGTTACTTTGCCTGTGTTGGCGTCCACAAAAGCAACATTAGGGTTGCTGGAAGCGTAGCTATAGTTACTCACGCCGCCGCTTGCTGTGCGGGTTGCTGTATTGCCTGGCCAGTCCAGCCCGGTTGCTGGCCAGTTAGTGATCACCTTAATACCATTCAAATTAAGCTGGCTTTGATCGATCCTCAGTGAAGAGATAATGCTGTAACTTGCAATGGGGAAGGTAATGGCGGCTGACTCAACACTACTGCCATCAAAAGCCACTTTGCAGGTTACGGTAATGGTGCTGTTGTTGGGTAGCCCATCCAGCCATGAGCGCAGCACAGGCTTATTCACCAAGCCGGTAGATACTTCTCCCGCCTGCAGGCTGTAGTTTGTCAGCACGTTCAAAGGCGCGCTACCGGACCTGGAGAGTTGTACCCAAACCTTCTGCCCTGCAACAGCCAACGGCCATGGTGCAACGCTGAGCGTGGCATTACCGCTGAAATTGTTCAGGTTCAGAACGCCGCCATTGGCAATCCCATTAATAGACGGCCGAGGCAGGGCCGACGACGGAACGCGGTTAACGCTCAGCTTCTGGGGCTCTGACGGGACAATATTCGTCCCTATCGTCGCCATATAACGGAGCTCGATCAATTTGCCCGCGCTATTGGCGAGGATGTCCCGGCTGATCTGAAAGTCGACGCGCTTATTGGTGTTACCGTTCTGCGCCGGGATGGTCGCCATGGTGCCGTTCGGGTAAATCCACTCGAGGGCGATGCGGTGGGCCGCGGTCATTTCGTTATAGGCCACCGCCACATAGGCGTTGTTCTGCCAGTCCTGTGGGTCGATGGTCAAGGTGGCGCCTTGCAGGTTGGCAAAGGCCGGGCGCGGCAATGTGGCGGGGATCGACTGGATAATATGCTCGCGTACACCAAACAATACTGCGGTGTTTTTATCAGTGCTTTCGGCCAGGCTGACCCAGAAGCGAATGGTCAGGTGCGACTCGTTCCTGAGGCCTTGCAGCTCCGCCAACGGTATGGGTTGCGAGACACCCAGGGTGGCGCTTTCTCCAACGGGGGCGGCGATAAAAGTGTCCAGGTTGAACGCACTGCCGTCGGTGTTGGTACCCGTGTATTGCAGCCACATGAACTGCTCTTCAAAGGCCAAAGGCCAGGCCGCCACACGGGTGCGGGCTTGAGCGACGAGCTCGTTCGTCGGCAGGATCACGCTGTTGCCGACCCCGTCGATGGTTGGTGTGGGTAAGCCACTCAACGGCAGCAGGTCCAGGTTCAGAGTATCCGACTCATGGAGAAACCCGCTGCGGGTAAAACTGTATTGCACACTGATGCGGTTACGCTCGTTGCGAATGCCCTTGGCAATGGTACGAGCCTCTATCGGTACACCCACTTCATTGGTGTCGGGGTTGCCCCAACCCGTTTCGACGGTGCTGCCCAGCAGATCGGCCGTCACCCATTTCACTGAAAACGATTCGCTCTCGCGCATGCGCCGGTATTTCACCAGCACCGTTGCACCCGATTGAGCCGCCAGCGGGTCAAGCCGGTCAGGGTACTGCTCGGCTTCCACGACTTCAGGCGCATCCAGTTCCACGCCACGGCCCACGGTCAGGAGGGTTGTAAACGAGCGCAAGGTGAGTTTCGGCAGCGGGGTTTCGCGTTCCAGGCTGTAGGTGATGCGCAGTTGGCCATCGAAGTTGTTATCCAGCACCGCACGGCTCACCGGCAGTACCAGTGGCTGGCCCTGTGTCGCACCGTTGATCGTCACCGAACCGCTGGCGGAACCGCCTGTACCCGTGCCCACAATGTTCCATTGGATATGGTCGCGGCTCCTGGTTGCCGTATAGGGTAGCGTCAGCAGCACGCTGTCGCCCACTACGTCAACCGGGTCAACGTTGTCGTCAATCGCCCCCTGCAGGGTGGGAGCAGGCATGGTTTCGAGGCGTTCGTCGATGCGTACTGTCAGCACCCGGGATTTGCGTTCAATCAGCGCACCGTAGGCATGCAACTGGCTGTCTGCGCCGTCATCGACCAGGTAATACACCGCGACATCACCGAGCCCCTTGAACTGTTGCAGTATTTCGCTTGGAACCCGGCGCGTGCCACCCTGGTCCCCGGCCAGTTGCGGGTCGGAATAGCGCATTCCACCGCCCCCTGGAACAATCTGCTCGATGACCAGGGTTTCCATCGAATCGTAGGCGTGTGGCTGGTAGGACGGGATGCTGATAAACGCATCATCGTCGGGGTTGATCAGGCCCAGCTCGCTCGGGGTCACGGTCACTGCCGGCATCGAGGTCGGTGTACCCACCACCGTCACGGTGACACTGCCAGACTGCCCGAGGTGCCCACCGGTGGCGGTGTGCCAGACGAATGAAGCCCTGAACGAGCCGCCGATGACGCGCTCGATCAAATCGCGGTCCACCGGGAAGATCTCTTCCCGACCCTTCCTGACTTCGACAGGATCAAGCACCAGTTCTTCGATCGTGCCGTCCGCCAGCGTGGCCGTCAGGGTAATCGTGACCTGGTTTGGGGGCAGCGGGGCCGGTGTCACCCGTGGGGTCTGCAACAGGATTTCGAACAGTGAATTACTTTGCGTGTCGTAATCGATTTGCCGGCTTTCCGCGTCATCCACCAGGAAAAACGGCGCGCTCATCAAGCTGGGGTCCAGTTCGGCGACCAGTCCATACGGCTTGGAGTACTGGTATTTTTCCCCTGAGTAATTCTGAACCACATCGAACACCCTGAAGCGCAGGGTGAGTGCGCCGTTGAGGCCGCCCTTGAGAATATTTTCCTGGCTGATAAATACCCTGATCGGCTGGATACCGGCGGCCTCGGCGGCCGTGACCAGGTGCCTGATCTCAACTCCGTCCCAATAGAACTCAATGGTGTCGTTCTTGCGCACGTTCGGATAGGGCGCAATCACGGCGTATAACCCGCGACTGATCGTCTCCATGTTGATCGTGCTGCTTTCGGGCAAGCCGTCGACACTCAGGCTCAGTTTACTGTGCCATTTGTCGTCACCATTGTTCTCTATCCCGCCGGGACGGGTGGTCTTGATCAATATGCTTTGCGGCGGCGAGGTGCTTTCCTGGCCGCTGCCTGCGCGCACTACCCGCGCGCGCACTTGAACTTCACCTTCAGGCATGCGTTCGGCGATGACGTACATGCCATAACGATCCTGGTCCATCTCGACGACACCAGACGCCTGAAGATCGTTATTGAGGTACAACTCAAAGGCGTCGAAGATGGCCCAGGTGTGCCATTTTTCCAGGACGAAATACGCATAGGGCTGAACATGCCGAATGCCCAGGCCATAGGCGTAAGGTTCATCGGGATACTGGTCAAGCGAGACCGGCGGGAACGCCGAATAGGGCGGGGCCAGGTCTTCAGCCGTGATCACCGGCAGGGGCGCGGGCTCAAGGAGGGCCAGGGGGCTGTCTGAAACAGGTACACCTGGGTCTTCAATGACCGAGGCATTGTCATCGGGGTCGATCGGTTGGTTGGGCATGCTGACCACTCCTTGCTGGAAGTCACGCACAGCGCTGGCTGTGCATATAGGCAAGGGAAATCAAACACCCGCAGCCCCGATAGCGGATAGCTGTGAAAACTGACAGTGGCGACGAATGGTTGTGTCTACACCCAGACGCTCAGCCAGCTTGAGACCAGCAACAACACCGCCATGCAGCGGTTGAACCGTTGCATGGCCTTGGGCGAGCGAAACACCCGGCTGCTTCCAACCCCCAGCAATGCCCACGCGCCGAGGCACGGCAAGGCGATCACAAAGAACGCCAGCGACAGGTACAGCACATGGCTCTGGCGTTCATCGCCATTGCCGGCAAACACGCTCACCACCGCCAGGGCCATCATCCAGGTCTTGGGGTTGACCAGTTGCAGGCTGGCGGCGCCGGCCAGGCCCAAGGGTTTTTGCACGGCAGCCGGGTCGATTGACTCGGCGGGGGCGCTGAAGATCTGCCAGGAAAGGTAGCTGAGCCAGGCGACCCCCAGCCATTGCATCGCTGCCTGCACCCGGGGCCAGTGCGCCAGCGACTGGCCAACGCCGCAGCCTACCAGCAGCACAATCCCCGCCGCCCCCGCGCATGCGCCCAGCACGATAGGCAGCGCGGCTTTGAAGCCATACCGTGCGCTGTTACTCAGCACCAGGATATTGGTGGGGCCAGGGGTGATGGAGGCTACAAAAGCGAATAACAGGAAGGGCAACAGGGTAGGGAACATGGTGGGGCGAGTCCGTAAGTGGGGCGATGGAGTCGATGGTTGCAGGGGCGTGGTGGCGTGTCTGGAAGGTTTGAGCAGGGGCGTGCGGACACGGGCAGGGGATAGTGGCGGGAGAGCTATAGGGGACAAAAAAAGGGACAAGTCCATGGTTTAGATGGACCTGTCCCGGTTATACCTCGGTTAGTTAATCAATAACGCATGACGTAGAGTCCTTGCGAGTCACTGTCGGTGAAATAAGCTTTTGAACCGTTCGGTAGTACTGCAATATTGCCAGATCCAAACCCAATGTCCACGGGTACAGTCGCTATAAGCCTGTCCGTATTTGTGTCAAATATGTTGAAGACCCTGTACCCTGCCGTATAGACATGAGGAAGTACCGGGTTGACTGCAACCGACCTTCCCCATCCCACCCCAATCACGGTCACCAAACTGTTGGTGTTGGTGTTTATTATCGCCAAGCCATCAGCTCTCGCCAAATAGAGGCGAGGGGTGTTGGTACTTAAAGCCATGGGCCCAATCACTCCCTGAATGACAGTTACAACACTATTGTTTGCAGTATTGATAACAGTCGTATCAACCGCGTTGAAACCGCCGCCATAGGTCGTAAGATAGGCACGCGTATTATTAGGTGAGCGGGCGATGAAGCGAGACTGACCCGCTATTTGAGCTATCCGATTGCCGGTGGCGGCGTCGTAAGTATAAGCACCGCTCCTCGCAGTAACATATAGCCGAGTGCCTGCAGTATTGATCGCCAAGTCCACTATAATTTCATTTACGGTGGCATAGGTCGCAACTCTGGCGAAGGAGGTTGTACTGATTACCGCTATGCTGGTGCGGACCAGGTCCAGGTAGAGTCTTGATCCGTCCGGGTGAATTGCAAGGTGCCCACTGGACTGAATGTCATACGAAGCCGAGTGAATAATGGCGTCCGTTGCTGTGTCGATTACGTAAATCGCAGTTCTACCACCCGCGCCAACAGCGACATAAACGCGGCGCCCGTCAGGGCTGACGACGACCCCGTTTGATGAGTGGAGGAGGGTAGGAATAAATTTGACCTCCGCTAGCCATGTCACGGTATAGGTACTTTGCAGGAGCGGGATGGCTTTTGACTCATCGTCACTGCCGTCATACGTCACTTTGCAGGTCACCGTGAACGTAGTGTTTTTCCCCAGGCTTGCCAGCCAGCTGCGGGAGACAGCTTGGTTGGTGATGCCGTTGGCCGCTTGAGCAGCAGTAATGGCGTGTGCCCTCAGCACCGACAAAGGTTCTACACCTGCCGCCTCCAGCGTGATCCATACACGTTGACCTTGCTTGCTCAATTCCCATTTGGCTACTGAGGCGTGTGCATCCCCGGTGAACGCCTGGAGGTCCAGGGTTGTGCCGCTGTTCATGTTATTGATTCGCGGTTGTGGCGGTCTTCCCGCCGGGATCCTGGCCACTGTCAATACCTGCGTTTCTGAAGGCACCGGGCTGCCATTGATGGTGGCGACATAGCGCAACTCAATGGTTTTGCCGACGCTGTCTGCCAGCACTTCATTGGTAATGACGAAATCCACACGACCGCCGTCCAGGCCGTCCTTGGCGTCAATATCCGCAACACCGCCATCCGGGAAAATCCATTGCAACTGGATGGAATGGCTTGGATTCATGCCGCCATACGCCACCGTGACACTGGCGTTGTCTACGTGGTCCAGCGGCTGAATGGTCAGCGTTGCCCCGGGCTGGTCGTTGAACCGTGGGTGCGGCAGCACGGCGGGCAGGGTTTGCACACGGTGTTCACGCACGCCAAACAGCACGGCGGTGTTCTTGTCGGGGCTTTCTGCCAGGCTGACCCAGAAGCGGATGGTCAGGTGCGAGCCATCCATCAAGCGCTGCAGTTTGTCCACTGGCGCGGGTGGCGAGATACCGTTGGCGGCACCGTTTTCGGTGACCAGGTTGGCGGTGTAGGTGTCCTCGCGGTACGGGCTGCCGTCGGCAAACGTGCCCTCCCAACTCATCCACATAAACTGCCCGGCATCGATAAACGGCCAGACGGATACACGGGCGCGGGCCTGGTCATTGAGTTTCGACAGGTCGAGCAGGGTGCTGTCGCCAATGCCGTCGATCGTCGGTGTGGGCAGCCCGGTGAGGGGAAGCAGGTGCAGGTCGACAGTGTCCGAAGGGTACGGAAAGGCGCCACGGTTGAAGTGGTATTGCACGCTGATCTGGTTGCCACCGGGGCGAATACCCCTGGCGATGGTGCGCGCCGGGATGGTCACGAATACTTCGTTGGTGGACGGGTTGCCCAGGGTGTACTCGGTGGCACTGCCCAGCCCGTCGCGGCTCAACCAGTCGACCTTGATCTGGTCGGTGGCCTGCATCGGCCGGTATCTCACGATGACCTTGGCGCCGCTCAATGCGGCCAGGGGGTTGAGTGCGTCGGGGAACAGGGTGGCGCCGTCGATAACCGGACGGTCCAGTTGCACGCCGCGGCCCACGGTCAGGTTGAGCACCTCGGAGCGCAATACCAGGCGTGGCGGGCCGCTGCGTTCGAGGCTATAGGTAATGCGCAGGCTGCCATTATTGTTGTTGTCGAGGATCGCCCGGCTCACCGGGAAAACCAGGGGCTTGCCTGCCGTGCCGCCGTTGATGCGCACAACGCCACTGGCCGAGCCGTCAAGGCCGGAGCCGATGGCGTTCCAGTGGATCAGGTCACCTTCTTCGGTCTGCCCGTGCGGGGCGGGCAAGGTCAGGGGCAGGGTCAGCAGCAAGGTGGGCGTGGTCACATGGCTGGGGTCGATGTTGTTGCCCAGGGCGCCTTCCAGGTGTGCAGTCGGCATGTTGCCGATGCGTTCACCCACGTGGGCGAACAGCTCGCGGGACTTGCGAGTGGTCAATGCGTTGCCGTCCAGGACGTGGCCGGCGCCATCGTTGACCAGGTAATAAAATGCGATGTCGCCCACGCCTTCAAACTGTTTCAGGTGCTCTTTGCTGACGTAGCGCGTGCCGCCCTGGGCGCCCGCCAGTTGTTCTTCCTCGTAGTCTTCGCCGCCGCCGCCCGGGCGGATATGTTCAATCACTAGGGTTTCCAGCCAGTCCGGGTTGTGGGGTTCGTAGAAGGGGATCTGCACGGTGATGTCCTGATCGGGCTCGATCAGCCCCACCTCGATCGGTGCGACCGTCACTGCCGGCATCGCCACCGGCGTGCCCACCACGCTGACGGAGGTACTGCCGGATTGCTCCACGCGGCCGTCGTTTTTCAGCCACTGGAACGAGACCCGGAAGGACCCGCCCACCAGTTGTTCGATAATCTCCCGGTCGACGGTGACAAATTCAACGCTGAGGTTTCTGTCCACCACCGGGGCCAAGGGGAACACCTGGGTCGAACCGTCGCCCAGGGTACCGAACAAGGTCACCGCCAATTGGTGCCGCGGCAGGGGCGCCGGGGTTTGCCGAGGCACCGTCACCAGCACTTCGAAGGTTGCCTCGCTCTGGGTATCGAAGTCGATCTGGGTCGCCTCTTCGCCATCCACCAGGAAGATCGGTGCAGAAAGCAGGTTCGGATCCAGCTCGCTGTCCAGGAAGTAGGGTTTGGAATACTGGTATTTATCCCCGGAGAAGTTTTGCACCACGTCCGAGACCCGGAACCGCAGGGTCAGCTTGCCGAAATGCCCCCCCTGCAAAATGATGTCCCTGGAGACAAAGACGCGAATCGGCCCTGAACCCGCGACTTCGGCCGGGCTGACGATATGCGTGACTAAAACCCCATCCCACGACAGCTCGATCTGGTCATTCTGGCGCAGGTTTTCATAGCGCTGGATCAGGCACCAGACCCCGCTGTTGGCATTATCTATATTAACGGTGGAGCCCTCAGGTAGGCCTTCCACCGTCATCACCAAGCCCGGGTGCCATTTGCTGCCGGGGTCGTTATCGCGGCCACCGGGGCGGGTGGTCTTGATCAGGATGGTTTGCAGCGGCGACGTACTCTCCTGGCCGCTGCCGGCCCGCACTACGCGGCCGTATATCTGGACGTCGCCTTCGGGGATGAATTCTTCGGGGACGAACAAGTCGTAACGGTCCCGGTCTTCAAGCGCAATATCGGCGGCGACTGCATTGACCAGGTCGTTGAGGTAGAGGGCGTAGAAGTCGTAATTGAAGTTGAACCAGCGTTCGAAGGTCCACTGGGCAAAGGGGCGCACGTGGCGGATGCCCAGGCCGTAGACCCCTCTTTCAGGATACAGCGTGGCATCCAGCGGGACCGACGGATAGGCTGACTTGGGTGGGTCGAGGTCTTCGACGCGGCGCGACGCCAGGCCTGACGATGGGTTATGCAGCACGAGGGCGTTGCCGGGCGGGTTGTTGTCGCCCAGCGGCGCATTATCCGGGGCTATGGGAAAATTGGGCATGGACAGGCTTCCTTGAATGAGGCGCGGCCCTGAGTGGCCGACTGCTGACAAGGAGATCAAACACCTATCGGGGGGCGTGGCGAACCTGTGAGAATTGACAGTGCCGACGAGTGGTGGTGGCGCAGCTAGCGCTGCAAAACGCTTGAACACCGCTTGCGATACGCCGCCGGCGTCAGGCCATACGCCCTCACGAACCAGCGCCCCAGGTGACTCTGGTCGGCAAAGCCCAGGGCAACCGCCACGTCGGCGGGTTGCTTGCCGTTGGCCAGCCAATGCCGGGCGCGGGCCAGGCGCAGTTGCACCAGGTAGGCATGGGGTGGCAGGCCGAAGGCGCTCTTGAAGGCGCGGGTAAGGCGAAAGCGATCGACGCCGCAGGCCAGCGCCAGTTCATCCATGCCCACGTCTTGCTGCAGGTGCGCATGCAGGTATTCCCGGGCCTTGTGCGCCACCCGTGGCAGGCGAGGGTCTTCATGGTAGCGGGTGCGCCAGTGCAGTTGCGCAGTGAGGCGTTCGAGCAGTTGGTCCATTGCCTGTTGCCGCACGATGCGCAGCTCACCTCCGTGCAAGGTCTGGAAGGCCCGGCTGGTGGCCAGGGCCAGGCGCGGGTCGCTGGCCAGGGTGCTGGCAAACCCCAGCTGGCTGTCGAGCGGCGCTTCTTCGAACACTGCGCTGACTTCCCGCGCCAACCACTGCGGGTCGAGGTAAAGCATGTGGTAGGTAAAACCGTCCGCCGTGGGCGCGTCGCCGTCGTGCAGCTCGCCGGGCTCCACCAGGAACACCTGGCCGGGCACGCTGTTATGGCGGGTGCGCCGGCAGTTGAACTGCTGCACACCTTGCTCCGTGACGCCCACCAGGTAGCTGTCGTGCCAGTGCGGGTCGTAGGCGTGGCCCTCGAAATGCGCGCGCAGGGTCTCGATGCCGGTGTCGGCGTCCTGAGCCAGGTCGATCCAGTTGTGGGCGGCCATAAAATACCTATGGGGTGGAACACTGCAAGAGCGAACAAGCTCGCTCCTGCAGGGGCTTAGCGTCTAGAAGGTTTGTGCAGCTTCATCCAAACAATCCGGCGGCGATGTTGATCGAGAACCCCAGGATCGCCGTGTTGAACAGAAACCCGATCAACGATTGCCCCAGCACCACCTTGCGCATGGTACGCGTGGCAACCCCGACATCCGCCGTTTGCACCGCCACGCCGATGGTGAACGAGAAGTACAGGAAGTCCCAGTAATTGGGCGTGCGTAAATCCTCGGCAAAGCGCAGTGCCGGCTCGGGGCCGTCCCAGGTGTAATACAGGCGCGCATAGTGCACGCTGAAAATCACCCCGATCAGCAGCCATGAGCCAACCACCGTCAGGCCGGTAAAACCGTAGTGCAACAGGCGCTGGCTATCGCTCAGGTCCTTGGTGCCCACCAGGTTCAGGGTGATGGTCGCCAGGCTGGCAATCGCTGCGATGCACACCATGAACAACACCAGGCCGGCGTTTTCGTCCTCGATCTCGGCGATGCGTTTCACGTCGTCGGCCCGGGAGTGGCTGGTGAGCCACAGCATCAGCACCAGGTAGGTCCAGACCCCGGCGTTCCAGCCGATGAGGATTTTGCTGATGATCGTGTCGGCGGGAGCCAGGAGCCCCACCGCCAGGCCCAGTACGGCGGCGGAGGACAGGCGAGGGTGGGTGCGTGCGAGGAAGGGCATGGCGCTCACAAATCAGGGATGTGTAAGCACCATAGCGCATTTATTACGTGTGGCGCTTGCGCACCAGCTTCATGACCACGACGAAGAACACCGGCACAAACACCACCGCCAGCGTCGCGGTAATCATGCCGCCGATCACCCCGGTACCGATGGCCTGCTGGCTGGCCGAGCTGGCGCCCGTGGCAATCGCCAACGGCACCACGCCGAGGATGAACGCCAGGGACGTCATGATGATCGGCCGCAGGCGCAGGCGTGCGGCTTTCAACGTGGCGTCGATCAGGTCTTCACCCTGGTCATACAGGTCCTTGGCAAACTCGATGATCAGGATCGCGTTCTTCGCCGACAGCCCAATGATGGTAATCAGGCCGACCTTGAAGAACACATCGTTGGGCATCCCGCGCAAGCTTACGGCCAATACCGCGCCGAGCACGCCGAGGGGCACCACCAGCAGCACCGAGGTCGGAATCGACCAGCTCTCATACAGCGCCGCCAGGCACAGGAACACGATCAGCAGCGACAAACCGAGCAGCAGCGGGGCCTGGGAGCCGGACAAGCGTTCCTGCAACGACAGGCCAGTCCATTCCTGGCCCAGGCCGGCGGGCAGTTGGCTGACCAGGCGCTGGATTTCCTCCATCGCCTCGCCGGTACTGTGGCCCGGTGCCGATTCACCGGAAATCGCGATGGCCGGGTAGCCGTTGTAGCGGGTCAACTGGGCGGGGCCCTGAATCCAGCGCGCCTCGACGAAGGCCGACAGCGGCACCATCTTCCCGGCATTGTTGCGCACATGGATCTTCATCAGGTCGGCCACCTGGCTGCGCTGATCACCTTCGGCCTGCACCACCACCCGCTGCATGCGGCCCTGGTTGGGGAAGTCGTTGATATAGGCCGAACCGATGGCCGAGGACAGCACATTGCCGATATCGGCAAAGGAAATGCCCAGGGCATTGGCTTGCTTGCGGTCCACCTCAAGCTGTACTTGCGGAGCTTCGGCCAGGGCGCTTTCACGCACGTTGGCCAGGATCGGGCTTTTCTCGGCAGCGGCCAGCAGTTCGGTGCGGGCCTCCATCAACGCGGCATGGCCGACGCCACCACGGTCCTGCAGGCGGAACTCGAAACCGCTGGAGGTGCCCAGGCCATCCACCGGCGGTGGCAGGATTGCATAGGCAATCGCGTCCTTCAGCTCACTGAAAGCCGCGTTGGCACGGTCCGCAATGGCCGCGGCGGAATCCTTGCTGCTGCGCTCCGACCAGTCCTTGAGCGTGGTAAACGCCAGCGCGGCGTTCTGCCCCGAACCGGAGAAGCTGAAACCCATGATCATCGTGGTATCGCCCACGCCCGGCTCGCCGGCGTTGTGTGCCTCGATCTGCTCGGCGACCTGCACCGTGCGGTTTTTGCTGGCACCCGGCGGCAGCTGGATATCGGTGATGGTGTAGCCCTGGTCTTCCACCGGCAGGAAGGACGAGGGCAGGCGGGCGAACAGCACCCCAAGCCCCACCACCAGCACCAGATAGATCAACAGGTAACGCCCGCTGCGCTTGAGGGCGTAGGCCACCCAGCCTTCATAGCGGTCGGTGAACTGCTCGAAGCGCCGGTTGAACCAGCCGAAGAACCCGCCTTTCTCATGGTGCTCGCCCTTGGCAATCGGCTTGAGCAAGGTCGCGCACAGGGCCGGGGTCAAGGTCAGGGCGAGGAATGCCGAAAACAGGATCGAGGTGGCCATCGACAACGAGAACTGCTGATAGATCACGCCCACCGAACCCGGCATGAACGCCATCGGCAGGAACACCGCCACCAGCACCAGGGTGATACCGACAATCGCCCCGGTAATCTGGCCCATGGCCTTGCGCGTGGCCTCCTTGGGCGACAGGCCCTCGGTAACCATGATCCGCTCGACGTTCTCCACCACCACAATCGCATCGTCCACCAAAATGCCGATGGCCAGCACCATGCCGAACATGGTCAGCACGTTGATCGAGAAACCCAGCAACAGCATCGTCGCAAAGGTGCCCATCAGCGCGATGGGCACTACCAGCGTCGGGATCAATGTGTAGCGGATGTTTTGCAGGAACAGGAACATCACCGCAAACACCAGCAACATCGCTTCGCCCAGGGTGTACACCACCTTGGTGATCGAGACCTTCACGAACGGCGAGGTGTCGTACGGAATTTTGTATTCGACGTTGGCCGGGAAGTAGCGCGCCAGTTCGTCCATCTTCGCCCGCACCAGGGTTGCGGTGCTCAAGGCGTTGGCGCCCGGTGACAGCTGCACGCTGACGGCGGTGGACGGCTTGCCGTTCAGGCGGGTGGAGAACTGGTATTCCTGGCTGCCGATTTCCACCCGCGCCACGTCACCGACGCGCACGGTGGAACCGTCCGGGTTGGCCTTGAGCACGATGTCGGCAAATTCGGCCGGGGTCGACAGTTGGCCTTTCACCAGGATCGACGCGGTGATTTCCTGGGTCTTGGTGCCCGGCAAATCGCCGATGCTGCCGGCCGACACTTGGGCGTTCTGCGCCGCAATCGCCGCGTTGACGTCGGCCGGGGTCAGGTTGAAGCCGATCAGCTTCTGCGGGTCGATCCAGATGCGCATTGCGCGTTCGGCGCCGTACAGCTGGGCCTTGCCCACACCGTCCAGGCGCTTGAGTTCGTTCATCACGTTGCGCGCCAGGTAATCGCTGAGCGCCACGTCATCGAGCTTGCCGTCACTGGAGGTCAGGGTCACCAGCAGCAGGAAGCCGGCGGAGACTTTCTCCACTTGCAAGCCTTGCTGCGTCACGGCTTGGGGCAGGCGCGGCTCCACGGCCTTGAGACGGTTTTGCACGTCAACCTGGGCCATCTCCGGGTCGGTGCCCGGCTGAAAGGTGGCGGTGATGGTGGCCGAACCGAGGCTGCTCTGGGATTCGAAATACAGCAGGTGATCGGCGCCGTTAAGCTCCTGCTCGATCAGGCTGACCACGCTTTCGTCCAGGGTTTGCGCGGAGGCACCCGGGTACACCGCATAGATCTCGACTTTCGGCGGCGCGACGTTGGGGTACTGCGCCACCGGCAACTGCGGGATGGCGAGGGCGCCGGCCAGCAGGATAAACAGGGCGACCACCCAGGCGAAGATCGGGCGGTCAATAAAGAACTGCGGCATGTTTAACGATCCTTATTGGCCGGATGCCTGGGCGATGGGCGCGGGGCTGTCGTCGACCTGGACTTTCTCGCCAGGGCGGGCGTGTTGCAGGCCTTCGACGACGATACGGTCACCGGCCTTGAGGCCGCTGTTGACCACCCAGCGGTCATTGACCACCGAACCCAGTTCTACCGGCTGCTGGCTCACGGTTTGCTCGGCGTCCAGCAGCAACACCATCGGGATCCCGGCGCTGTCGCGGGTGATCGCCCGTTGCGGCACGCTGATCCCTTGCTGGTCGACGGCTTGCTCCAGGCGCACGCGGATAAAGCTGCCGGGCAGCAGGTCGAGGTCCGGGTTGGGGAACTCGCTGCGCAAGATGATCTGCCCGGTGCCCGGGTCGACGCTGATCTCGGCGAACAGCAACTTGCCCGGCAGTGGGTACGGGCTGCCGTCATCCTGGATCAGCGTGGCCTTGGCCTGGTCCTGGCCGACTTGCTTCAAGTGCCCGGCGCGAAAGGCCCGGCGCAGGTCGTTCAGCTCGCGGGTGGATTGGGTCAGGTCGGCGTGGATCGGGTCCAGTTGCTGGATCAGCGCCATCGGTGTGGCTTCGTTCTGGCCCACCAGCGCACCTTCGGTCACCAGCGCACGGCCAATCCGACCGGAAATCGGCGCAGTCACGGTGGCATAACCCAGGTTCAATTTGGCGCGCTGCACGGCGGCCTGGTTGGCGGCCACATCGGCGGCGGTTTGCCGGGCGGCGGCGCGGGCGTTGTCGTATTCCTGGCCGCTGATGGCGTTGCCTTCCACCAGTTGGCTGTAGCGCTGCTCTTGCAAGCGCGCCTGGAATGCATTGGCCTCGGCCTTGCGCAGGCTGGCCTGGGCGCTGTCGAGGTCGGCCTTGAACGGCGCCGGGTCAATCCGGAACAGCACATCGCCCTGTTTGACGTCATGGCCTTCCTTGAACACCCGTTGCAACACCACGCCGGCCACCCGGGCGCGCACTTCGGCGATGCGTGGCGCGGCAATCCGTCCGCTCAACTCGCTGGTGATGGACAGGGGCTTGGCTTCCAGGGTTTCGATCCGCACCTTGGCCAGCGGCGCCTCGGCGGCGTCGTCCGCCGACTTGCCACACGCGCTCAACGCCAGTGTCAGGGCCAACAGGCAAAACGGCGCAAACAGATTCTTCGACATGCTCATATCCCAATATTGACTGGCGCATCCTACGGGCGCCCCCGCCACAGTGCTGTGAAGCTCTGTAGGTGGTGTGTGAAGAAATGTAAGGTGCGACCCACAGATGCACGCGGGCGTATATCCTTCATAACCGCCGAACCTTACACGATCTTCCTGACACCGAAGATCAAATGTGGGAGCGGGCTTGCTCGCGAAGGCGGTGTGTCAGTCGTCGTG